>ONWL01000041.1 GCA_900321525.1 uncultured Eubacteriales bacterium | reverse complement strand
ATCCCCCGGAAGCTGTTCCAACACTTGCTCTACCAGAGTCTCATGAGCCGCCAGATATTCTTCTGCCATATTTTCCTCCTTACTCTGCTCCAAATCAACACATGATTAAATGTTCATATGTCAATCTCATCATATCACATAGAACAGAAATGTCAAGTACTTTTTCTATTTTATATTCCAGAACATCATAACTGATATGAATTTCAAAGAAAGTTTTGCATTCCTGATAGAACGGGATTGCATCAACAAAATCATTGACCGGGTGCCTTACAGCAACCAGGAGACAGCCAAACGGATGGAGCAAATCCGACAGCACGCCCTGCAATTCATCACAAACTGATAGAAACCAATTTCGGCTCGTAACGGTGAGGGCATAGAACCGCTACGAGCCGCTTATTTTTTGTGCAATTGAACAGCTTATTTTTTATACCCACAGTATGATATGTGTGATTTCTCCCATATAACTGTCACTTTTTTGGATTTTTTTATATAAAATTTTGTTTTCACAAAAATATGCATAGTTTTCCAAAAAATATGCATATTTTTTGATTGGAGAGTTTTGTATAATGGGTTCATAAAAACAACTGAATACCAGCTGTGTTGTGATTCACGCACACACATGACCTGTAAATGCAATTAAAGGAGGGAGTATTTTCAGTTATGTGAGACTGTACTGTTGGCATCAAAGCAGACTTGTCCATGGTCACCTGACCGATAGGAATGTTGACAAGCTTGAAATGTGCCAGAGGGTATGGTGGCACTGTCTGGATTTATTTTTTCACGAAAGGAGAATTCCTATGAAGAAACACAATTTTCAAAAAGTGATCGGCCTTACTTTAACAGCAGCATTGTCTTTATCCGCTCTATTTGAGTCTGCTTATGTTCCGGCACAGGCAGCAGAAAATCTTGCCTATGGCAAGTCCGTAACCGTAAGTTCTGTAGAGTCAGATGCCTATCCGGGTTCCAATGCAGTGGATGCAAACGGCAACACCAGATGGGCTTCCAGTTACACAGACAACCAGAACTTTATCGTAGACTTAGGCACTACTTACAATGTGACCAGCGTGAAAATCGCATGGGAAGCCGCTTATGCTTCTCAGTACCAGATTCAGGTCTCCAATGACAAATCCACATGGACCACTGTTTACTCCAACTGGAGTGGCAAGGGTGGCACAGAAACCTTAACTTTTGATGCAGCATCTGCCAGATATGTGAAGCTGTACTGCATCAAGCGTGCCACATCCTATGGCTTCTCCCTGTATGAGTTTGAAGTATACGGTACTGCTGCCACTAGTACTTCCACCAATACAGGAAATACCAGCACTGGCACCACTACTACTTCCGGCACCAATTTAGCATACGGCAAAACCACCGCTGTCAGCTCTGTGGAATCTTCCGATCATGTCGGTTCCTATGCAGTAGATGGCAATGGCAACACCAGATGGTCTTCCTCTTACGCAGACAATCAGAACTTTGCCGTAGACCTGGGTGCCACTTATACCATATCCAGCGTAAAGATCGCATGGGAAGCTGCTTATGCTTCTCAGTATCAGATTCAGGTTTCCAGTGACAACTCCACATGGACCACTGTTTACTCCAACTGGAATGGCAAAGGTGGCACAGAAACTTTAACCTTTGATGCAGTTTCTGCAAGATATGTAAAAGTATACTGCATCAAGCGTGCAACCTCTTATGGGTTCTCTCTGTATGAATTTGAGGTATATGGTTCTGCTTCTACTACAACCAATTCCTCTACAAATACCAATACTTCTTCTAATACAAGTACAGAAACCACCAATACGACTACAACTACTACCAGTTCTAATGAAAATCTGGCATATGGCAAGACTGCAACCGTCAGTTCCACAGAATCTTCTGAACATGCTGCTTCTTATGCACTGGATGGAAATGGCAACACCAGATGGTCTTCTTCTTATGCAGACAACCAGAACTTTATCGTAGATTTAGGTGGCACTTACAATGTATCCAGCGTGAAGATTGCATGGGAAGCTGCTTATGCCGCACAGTATCAGGTTCAGGTTTCCAGTGACAATTCCACATGGACCACTGTTTACTCCAACTGGAACTGCAAAGGCGGTACGGAAACTTTGACCTTTGACACCGTATCTGCAAGATATGTGAAGGTATATTGTATCAAGCGTGCCACCTCTTATGGATTCTCTTTCTATGAATTCGAAGTATACGGAAACGGCAGTTCTTCTTCCAATACAGGAAATACTTCCAGCGGCAATACTTCTAACACCTCTACCGGTGATACCGTTGCCACTGCAAGCAGCACCTTTGCCAACCTGGCATATGGTAAGACTGTAACTGCCACCAGTACCTATTCTTCCAGCAACCCTGCAGCCAATGCAGTAGACGGAAACGGCAGTACTTACTGGATGTCTTCTTACGCAAATGAGCAGAACTTTACGGTGGATTTAGGTGCCACTTACAACATCGCCAAAGTAAAGATCAAATGGGGCAGTGCATATGCATCTTCCTTCCAGATTCAGACCTCTACCGATGGCAATACCTGGACCACCCAGTATTCCAATTACAGTGGTACCTGTGCAGCAGAATCCTTAAGCTTTATTCCAACCAATGCCCGTTATGTAAAGGTTTACTGTATCAACAGAGCAACTTCTCAGGGATTTGCCATCACTGAGTTTGAAGTATACCAGACCAATCCGGTACTGGCATATATGTACAACATCAATGGTTCCTACAGCATCAGTGGAATCCACAACAGAGAGCCCAACTCCAATCCGTCCAAGCAGACCGATTCCATTTATGCGCTGACCGGTGATTATCCGGGACTGTGGAGTGGCGACTTCCTCTTCTCCTCTGATGATGTCAACAACAGATGGAATATGATTTATGAATGTGAAAAGCAGTGGAACAGAGGTTCTATCGTACAGATTATGTTCCATGTAACCTCTCCTACCAAGTCTGAGACCGGTAACTGGGACAATGATGTGTGCCTGAACTTATCTGATTCTCAGTGGAATGACCTGATCACAGACGGCGGTTCCTTAAACAAGACCTGGAAGTCCAGACTGGATACCTATGGTTCTTACCTGTCTTACTTACAGGATAAGGGTGTCACCGTCATGGTTCGTCCGTTCCATGAAATGAATCAGTCCCTGTTCTGGTGGGCAGGCCGTACCGGTACCAACGGTACAGGTGCATTGTACAGACTGACCCGTAACTACTTAGAGTGCAACTGGGGCCTGAACAACCTGATCTGGGTATGGGATATGCAGGATCTGGATTACAACTGGGCAAACTACAACCCAGGCAACAACTACTGGGATATCTTCGCAGTGGACTTCTACAACGGCGACGGTTATACAAGCAAGAAATACCAGACCGCATTAGATGTAGCAGGGAACAAGCTGATTGCCATCGGCGAGTGCGATACACTTCCAACTGCTTCTGAATTGCAGAATCAGAGATGGGTATTCTTCATGAGCTGGGCTGAGCTGACCTTCTCCTACAACAGCAACTCCAAGATTCAGAATCTGTACTGGGCCGGCAATGTACTGGTACAGGATGAACTGCCAAGCTTCAAGTAAACCAAGCCATACACTGTAGAACGGGAGATTACAGTGAAATAACCTATATGAGAAACGCAAGACACCCTCCTGTCTTGCGTTTCTTTATTTGTAATAGGACTTTTTCATCACAAAAATAAGCAGATGCAAATCAATCCAAAACATCAAACTTTCATTACCAATGTTGCTCATATCCCATATTTTAAGTTGTAATAAATGTATTGTAACCAGCCCGGCGCAATGTCTGCTCCATCCGCACTGCATTATTCAACACTTCAAATGCCCCTACCTGCACTTTGTACAAACCATCCTCATACAACACAAATGCCGGAAATCCCTGACGCAGCAACTGCTGCAGTTCCGCATTGGCATTGCCGCTGTTTTGATAGGAACCGACCTGTACCCGATACAAAACCCGATCAGCCGGCGGATCTTCCCCATCAATGGTTTCCAGCACCCCATCTGCAATGGCATCTGCCACAGAATTAAACTGTTCATCAAACAACATATTATCCTCTTGATTGTTGATAAACCCCACTTCTACCAACACTGCCGGATTCTCTGTCCGCCGCAGTACCACCAGATTGGGCCGCTCCTCTACTCCCAGATCACGAAAGCCCAAACTCGTCAATTCGCTGTTAATATTCCGCGCCATCTCTGCCCGAATGCCGTCATCTCTATATACAAGGGTCTGGATTCCCGTTCCGGTTCCAGGTGTTTCTGATGAATTCCGATGAATGGACAGAAAATAGTCTGCATCTGCATTGTTTGCAATGACAGCCTTTTCATAAGGAGAATTGTAAACATCGGTGGTTCTGGTATATACCACATCTACCCCGTTTCGCTCCAGAATTTCCCCAACTGCCAGTGCCAGTGCCAGCACATCATCTTTCTCCTGACGTCCTTCATATACTGCACCTGGGTCACGCCCACCATGTCCCGGATCAATCACAATTTTTGGCATTGCACATCCTCCTGCTTCATAAAATAACAGGCAAATTACAAAACTATGATACTGAAGCCTTTCATCAAAATTTTTGAGTTTTGTAATTTTCCTATCAAAAAAGGACTCATCCTATTCCTCTTACAGAATATGAAAAGTCCTTGGGAAATGTGCAATATGCCTGACTGGTTATTCTATTTCCGTCTCTTCATCGGCTACCACAAATTCTCCGGTACCTTGCTCGTCTACTAACATAGTATCCAGCTGTCCGTCTCCGGTGGTGTCTACCATAATGGTATCTACTACACCGTCTCCGGTGGTATCTGCCAGTACAGTATCCACTGCGCCGTCTCCGTCTGTGTCCACCATCAATACATCCGGCTTGCCGTCACCATCCACATCTACAGATTCCATGTCCAGATCTACCTCTGCAGCATTTCTCTTCACACTGTCCTCTGTGTCTTTTTTCAGCAGATATACAGCGGCCCCTGCTGCTGCACCAACTGCTGCAATACCCACTCCTATGATTGCATAAATTCCTGTCTTCTTCATGCCACTATGCCCCCTTCTCTATGTCGCATCTGCAACATTTCTTTTTCTCATGCCCTCATTATACCTGATATTTTTGCTTGCTACAATAAAGATTTCTGATATTTTTATAAAATTGTTGGAATCATCCATCATACTCTCAGTTACAGAATGGTGAAATCACCCGATATCATCTCAGTTGCAGATTTCCTGCAGCAATGCCACCACCAGCTCTGTATCTTTTGGCAATGCCGACAATCCCACCACTGCCTCTGTCTCATACCATCCGCTTTTCTGCATCCACAAAAAATCAGGCCGCACCCGAATCCCTGCCAGAATCTCGGTTTCTGTCACCACATCGGTCACGTACACCAGATCTTGTTCATGCTGCCACAGCCACTCTTGTGGCAGGTACGTCCCCAGATCCGCCAGAAAGTCGGATTCTGCCACCATCTGAAAATACCGCTCTTCTGCCAGAAACACATCCACTGCCTGTGTCACAAACAAGGTCTGTACCGTCTGCATATGGTCACGCACCACCGGATCATCCAGATGGTCCACCGGCACCTGGAGCTTGCAATTGACCAGCACTGCATTGCGCTTCGAATCCACCCCCTGTACTTCCAGAAATCCGTCAAACTCTCTGCTCTCCGTCATGGTCATCTGACTGCCATCGGTATTCACCGCCAGGACGCCGGTAACCATCTGCTTTCCCATCAGAAAATGAACCAGTAAAAAAAACAGCAGACTTGCCCCTGCCAGACAAGCCGCTGTACGCATTCCATAATATTCCAGAAAATAATTCAACCGTTCCCTTCCGGTCAGTTCCTTCATCTGCTCCAACATACTCCCCCTCCTGCATGATTGTGGTATCAATCCCAGTTTCCTTCATTCAGTCTCTGGATGACTTCTATGCACATCCGTCCATTGTGGTAAGGGCATTTCCAGGGCTCTACGATGGGTCGTTCCGGATATGGTACTCCCTTCGGGTCCACTTCCCAGAACCATTCAGAGCCTTCTCTCTGATCTACCACGTACTCCTTGGTGAACGCCCAGATCTGCTCTGCTGCTTCTAAATATTCCTTCTTTTCCAGGTCTTTCTGGTATCCGTTTAAGAAGCCTACGATGGCCTCTGCCTGTACCCACCAGACACGATGCTCGTTGACCACACCATTTTCACATTCATTGGCAAAGGAATGTCCGTCAAATGCCACCTGATACACCTGTCTAGTCAGATCTTTTGTGATCAGGGAAATTCGTTTGGTCAGTTCAGCATCTCCTAACACTTCCAACGTGCGGTCTAACAGCCATGCAGTCTCAATGTCATGTCCATACGAATGCAGATCGATGAGACTGCGATAGGTACGGTCAAAGAACACTTCCTGACGATGGAGCATCGGATTGTAAATATGATGTTCAATGATGTCCACGATCCACAGCAGACGATTTCTCACTTTCTCTACCTTCCACACCCGATACAGCTGGGTATAGGCTTCCATCACATGGAGCAGGGTATTCATAGTCTTTTCTGCCATGACACCATTTTCCGACAGCTTTTCATTGGATTCCGGTTCAAAGTTTCTGGTAAACGCCTCTAAATATCCGGCATCATCGGTACACTTTTCTTCGATCAGATGGAACAGCTGCTTTGCCAATTCCAGTGCCTCTGCATCACCGGAAGCCTCATAATAAGATGCCAGTGCATAAATGCTGAATGCCTGGTTGTACGTATGCTTTGTGGTATCCAAAGGCGTGCCATCATAAGCAACCGACCAATATACACCGCCATATTCTCTGTCTACACAATACTGCTTGAGAAACGCAAATCCATGTTTTGCTTCTTCCAACAAAGATGCATCCTTTAACAGCAGATAAGCATTGGCAAAAAACCATGTGATACGGCTGTTCAAAATACAGCCCTTCTCCGCCTTTTGATCCAGCACCAGTTCCTGATCCAGCCAGCCATAATAACCGCCATAGGTATCATCTCTTAACTTCTTCCAAAACGGAATAATCTTCTCTTCCAGATGGGTTCTGATTTCCTCTTGATTGAACATAGATCTTTCCTCCTTATCCTTTTACCGCGCCTGCCGTAATGCCACTGTAAATCTGTTTCTGGCACACCAGGAACACAATCAGTGCAGGCAGCAGGGAAATGATCACACCGGCACAGATCAGATTGTACTGGCTTCCCATAGGACCTACAAAGGTATACAAAGATGTGGCAATGGTATGCAGGCTCTTGTTCTGTAAATACAAATTCGCGCAATAATATTCGTTATAGACAGACACACCCTTCAAAATACAGGAAGTAACAATCGCCGGCTTCAGCAACGGCAGCATGATCTTCCAGTAAATGGTCCAGTAAGATGCGCCATCAATGATGGCAGATTCATCCAGAGACGGAGAAATATTTTCCATATACTGGATGAAGATGTAAATGGAGATCACATCTGTTCCACACATCATAATGATATATCCATACAAATGGTTAATGAATCCAAGTGCAGACATGATGTTATACACGGTTACCTGCATGGCAACTGCCGGAAGCAGGGAAGCAAACAGGAACAGATTTCGAATCAGCTTGTTTCCCGGAAACTGGAAACGGCTGAGCACATATGCCAGCTGGGTTCCGACGATGACCGATACCACCAGCACACAGACCATGACGATGATGGAATTCAAGAACGCCCTGCCCATATTGGCGGTCTGAAATGCCTTGACAAAATTGGCAAAATTCAGCCAGTTCTTTGGAAGCGTCATCACGTTGGTAGACCGATACTCTGCTTCTGTCTTAAATGCAGTGATCACACAAGATACCACCGGAAGCACTGCCACCAGTCCAAAAAAGATCAAAGAAACGTACTCTACGATCAGCCACAGGATTCTGCTGGGCGCAAAATGTTCTGCTTTTACATGGGTTTTTCTTGCCTGATTTGCCATCCTTATCTTGCTCCTTTCTGCAGTCTCTTCTGCTCTTTTGCTTTTGCCTTCTCCATCTTCTCTCTGGCACGCTTTGCCTTGTAGGATTCATCCTCGCTTTCCGCATCCCGGAAAATGTATTTAAAGAACAATTTCTGTAAAATGGTACATGCAAAGATCAACAGCAGCAATACCACTGCCATAGCACTTGCCAGACCCACTTTCTGGCTCACATGAGCAATCTCGTTCATGACCACGAAATAGGTTCCAGTTCCATTGGCACCATTGGTAATGACGTAAGGCTGTTCAAATGCACTCAAAGAACCGGTAATGGACAGAATCACGTTCAATGTGACGATGGTCTTGATACTGGGCAGAATGATGTGCAGGAACTGCTGGAACTTGTTGGCGCCATCCAATTCTGCCGCTTCATAGAGAGAACTGTCCACTGACATAATGGCACCAATGAACAATACCATGTTCTGACCAAAATAACGCCATACAGATGTGGCAACCAAAGACCAGTTGTTGACAGACTGATCTTTCAGCCAGTAAGGCAGATGTTCCAGATCACATCCCAGCCACTGTAACACTGTATCCAGCACGAAGCCTCTTGTGTAAAAGAATTTAAAAATAAAACCGATGGCAATTCCGCTGATCAGGTACGGGAAAAACATCAACCCTTTAAACAAGTTGCCGCCTTTCACTTTAAAACTCAAAATGGTTGCCAGATAAAGTGCCAATGCCAACTGTAAAATAGCACCTGCACAATAATACAAGCTGAGCTTTAATGCACCGAAACAATCGCTTCTTCGGAATACATCCACATAGTTCTGCAAGCCTACAAACACACGCTTGTCTGCCGGTGTGGAATATTTCATTTTATAAAAACTAAACTTCACCATTTCTGCAAATGGCA
>ONWL01000032.1 GCA_900321525.1 uncultured Eubacteriales bacterium | reverse complement strand
GATTCTATGCTGATGGCAAAGCTGTTTCAGGAGTTGAAGAAGCACAATAAGTTTCCATTTGAAGTACAGTTTCTGGTGATGGACCCAGGCTACAGTCCGGCAAATAGACAGATGATCGAAGCCAATGCCAGAAAGCTGCACATTCCCATCACTACCTTTGAATCAGATATTTTTGAATCGGTGTTCCATATTGAAAAGTCACCCTGTTATCTGTGCGCCCGGATGCGGAGAGGGTATCTGTACAGCAAGGCAAAGGAGTTAGGCTGTAATAAGATTGCGCTGGGGCACCACTATGATGACGTGATCGAAACCATCCTCATGGGGATGTTGTACGGTGCCCAGGTACAGACCATGATGCCCAAACTTCACAGCACCAATTTTGAGGGAATGGAACTGATCCGCCCCATGTACCTGATCCGGGAAGAAGATGTGAAGGCATGGCGGGATTACAATGGACTGCAGTTTATCCAGTGTGCCTGCAAGTTTACAGAAACCTGCACTACCTGCCATACCGATGGCACTACCAGTTCCAAGCGGTTAGAGATCAAACATCTCATTCAGGAACTGAAAAAGACCAACCAGTATGTAGAAGGCAATATTTTCAAAAGTGTGGAAAATGTGAATCTTGCTACGGTCATTGCTTATAAGCAGGACGGTGTGGTGCATCATTTCCTGGATACCTATGATGATGCAGAGGTACATTCGCCAGAGGAAGAGAAGTGATTGTCTTCGATAGGTACAAAAGAGAATTGTGCAGAGGTACATTCGTCAGAGGAAGAGAAGCCCTGGTGTCTTTGTGTCAGAAGATGAGGGGGGGGCAGTGCCAAAACGCATCCGGAAGCCTGGACAGTTTTTGGGTGTGGTGTGGTTTGATACTGGAAAAGAACAATTTCGCATATAGGGATTCCGGGTTGTTTTTGCTGTTTGTGCTCCATACAGCAGGGAACGGACGGACATTCTTTTGCAAACAAATTTTGTTTCATGTTATGATGACGCAAAGTATTTGAAAAAATTTAGAAAAATTCTGCTTGCCAAACAGAATAGATCGTGCTACCATAGGGAAGGACAAAGGTGTTCAGAGAAGGCATTCTCTGGACGTCTCTTTTTTTTTGCCCGAAAATGGGTGGGAAAGAAATCACAATAAGAGAAAGAGGCAAACTGCTTCAGAATGGAGGAATTTTATGAACACGGGGGATACTGCATTTATCATTCTGTGCGCAGCATTTGTATTTTTCATGACGCCAGGACTGGCGTTTTTCTACGGAGGACTGGTTAGACGGAAAAATGTGTTGAATACCATGATGTCTTCTTTCTTTATAATGGGCTTGTCTTCAGCCATGTGGATGTTATTTGGGTATTCACTTAGCTTTAGCGGAAATGGTACCATCATTGGAAACTTGAAACAGATCGGATTGTGTGCCATCGGACAGGGAGATTTGTCCGGCACCATTCCCACTCTGGTGTTTGTGGCATTTCAGATGATGTTTGCCATTATCACCCCTGCATTGATCACCGGTTCGGTGGCAGGCAGAATGAAATTTAAAGCGTTGTTTTGGTTCATTGCACTGTGGCTGATGGTGGTCTATTATCCACTGGCCCATATGGTATGGGGACAGGGTGGTCTCCTTGGAGAAGTGATGCATTCCGTGGATTTTGCAGGAGGCAATGTGGTACATATCAGTTCCGGCGTCAGCGGATTGGTGCTTTCTCTCATGCTGGGCAGCAGACGGGGATATAAAGAGCAAACCTACCGGACTCATAACATTCCTTTTGTACTGCTTGGCGCTTCTATCCTGTGGTTTGGCTGGTTTGGCTTCAATGCAGGTTCTGCACTGGCAGCGGACGGACTGGCAGCCCATGCGTTTATGACCACCAATACATCGGCAGCCTTTGCCATGCTGTCCTGGATGCTCATAGATGTGCTGAAAGAAGGCAAGCCAACGGTGGTAGGCGCCTGCACAGGCGGTGTGCTTGGTCTGGTGGCCATTACGCCGGGCGCTGGATTTGTGCCCATCTGGTCAGCCATCTTCATTGGCGCTGTGGTCAGCCCCATCTGTTATTTTATGATGTCTGTGGTAAAGAACAAATTTGGATATGATGATGCGTTGGATGCCTTTGGATGCCACGGAATCGGTGGTGTCTGGGGCGGTATCGCTACAGGTATTTTTGCAAGTCAGTCTGTCAACGATTCCCTTTACTGGAACGGTCTGATTTATGGAGACTGGCATTTGTTTGGGGCACAGGTGCTGAGCATCCTGATCACCATCGTCATCGCCATCGTGGGTACCCTGCTCTGTGCATCCATCGTAAAGCTGTTTACACCACTTCGTGTAGAAGAAAGTGAAGAGCGAGTGGGTCTGGATAAGTCCCAGCATGGTGAGGAAGCATATCCCACATTTAATGGATTAGACTAAACATCATTGGTGAAACGCAATTTTATATTTGATAAATGCCTGCGTACGCATCTGTCTTTCGAAGGCACGCTCTCGTCTTCGCATTATTCTTACGAATGATTGAGAATGCAGCGGCACTAATGTTTTTATCGGAAATACAAGATATTTCCTCAAAAACAAAGTGCCGGCTTCTACAAGAGCCTTCTTAAGACAGATTGCCTCCCTTGGCATTTCATTTACATGGTGTATTGCGTTTCACAGTGAGCTAGATTGATTTTGATGAAAGGAAAGTTTGATATGGTAAAGATAGATGCGATTGTAAATATGGAAAAAATGGAAGATGTGAAGGATGCCCTTCAGGCAATGGAAGTGCATGGTATGACCATCAGTCAGGTGATGGGCTGCGGGGCGCAGATGGGCTATACCCAGACGGTGCGCGGTAGCAAGGTGGATGTGAATCTGCTTCCCAAGGTGAAGTTTGAAGTAGTGGTATCCAGTATCAAATGGGCAGAAAAGACCGTAGAGGCCATCCGAAACGCTGCTTATACCGGAAACAAAGGGGATGGAAAAATCTTCGTCTATGAACTGATGGATGTCATTCGTATCCGAACCAATGAACGTGGTCCGAAAGCGGTGTGGGAAGAAGGGCAGAAGGAATAATAGATTAGTAAGGGGTGTGAAAGATGAAAATTCATTTTTTACACCCCTTAGAAAATTCTTGGTTAAGATAAATATGAGGAATCTGAGTTGCAACAAAGTGAAAAAGAATAAGTAATTAAATGATAGAAATCAAATCTTTACAATCAGTCCTTTCACAATGGAAGATATATTTTGTAATTGCTGTGGATCTAGCTTTTTTAAATTTGTAATCAATGTCCGTGGCTCTTCTGCTTTATGAT
The DNA here is from genome assembly GCA_900321525.1 of uncultured Eubacteriales bacterium. Lineage (GTDB taxonomy): Bacteria > Bacillota > Clostridia > Lachnospirales > Lachnospiraceae > UBA2942. The sequence goes on along the minus strand of ONWL01000032.1, from coordinate 12,223 downwards.
GGCTATTGTCTTAATAAGTATGTCACCGGCACAATCGGCTTCAGCAGCCACAAGAGTATCTAAAAACATTACTGCGCAAGTTACTACTAGAGTAAGCGGCTACAAAATGAATGCAACAGCTAAGGTTACGTGTAGTAAAACTTTATGGTGGTATAATGATACAACAGTGACAATTAAAAATACAGGAAGATATACCTGCGATGTGTATGAAATTAGCAGTGGTGGATTGGTATATTGGAAATTCTCTCTAGGATCAAATTGTTCCAGGACAATTTCTGTGAAAGGCAGTTCGAAAACTGCTACTATTGGATTTATGCGTGTGAATGGTAGAAATACCAGTGTTTCCGTATCAGTATCCAAAGGATCTGTATCTTGATTGTAATGTTATTTTAATTATGCTGGCTATATAGTAAAAAGGAGCAGTTATGATGTAGATATATATTATAATTGTTCCTTTTTTAATAAATATAATGATTTCATGTAAAAGTATTATGAAAGGGAATATGCGCTGCATAGAGGAGTGGTGTTTGGCTGTTTCTCTGTGTAGCGCATATTTTTTTGTCTAAGTCAATATGAATGAAATAATGGAATCAACCAGATGGCACTGATTATGAAAAAAATGAAATTACATCAAAAAGTGCTTGACAAAAGGTTGCAATAGGTGTAACATACAACACATATTAAACCTATATAAAAAGTAGGAATAATAGTTTGCTTCATGCAGGAAAAAGAAAGGAAGTGAAACAGTGGATTTCGGGTTTATGACAAAATACGCCCCTATGTATGTGCAGGCCGCCTGGCTTACTTTACGGCTTGGTGTCATTGGAATTTTGTGTTCCCTGCTCATTGGTCTGGTGTGTGCCATACTGCAATATTACCGGGTGCCGGTGTTTCGGCGTATTGTCCGAATCTACATAGAGCTTTCCAGAAATACACCCCTTTTGGTACAGTTGTTTTTCCTGTATTTTGGATTGCCGAAGGCAGGCATCCGACTCAGTTCCGAAGCCTGTGCCATCATAGGGTTAAGCTTTCTTGGCGGCAGTTACATGGCGGAGGCATTCCGCAGTGGATTGGAAGCTGTGGAAAAGAGTCAGGTGGAATCGGGTTTGAGCATTGGACTCAGACATGGACAGCTGATGCGGTATGTGATATTGCCCCAGGTGATTTCCACTTCCGTTCCTGCCATTTGTGCCAACATGATTTTCCTGATCAAGGAGACTTCTCTGTTTAGTGCAGTGGCACTGGCAGACCTGATGTATGTGGCAAAGGATCTGATCGGTCTGTATTACAAGACAGACGAGGCGCTTTTGATGCTGGTTATCTCATACCTGATTCTGTTGCTGCCCATTTCACTGGCCGCAAGCTGGTTAGAGAGGAGGGTGCGCTATGCAGGATTTGGGAATTAAAGTGCTGTTTATGGGAAACAATTTCTGGCGGTTGCTCATGGGCATGTGGATTACCATTCGGATTTCTCTGATTTCTGCGGCACTTTCGGTTGTATTTGGTATCCTGCTTGGCATGGTCATGACGGTGAAGCATCCGCTGATTCAGGTGCTCACCAGAATTTATCTGGAATTTATCCGCATCATGCCCCAGCTGGTGTTGCTGTTTTTGGTGTTTTTTGGATTGACCAGTACCTTTGGCATCAATTTATCCGGTGAAACATCCGCAATCATCGTTTTTACCCTGTGGGGCACCGCAGAGATGGGAGATTTGGTGAGAGGGGCACTCATTTCCATCCCCAAGCACCAGTATGAAAGCGGCAGGGCACTGGGGTTAGAGCCCATTCAGATTTATCGGTATATCATCATTCCCCAGACACTCAGGCGGCTGATTCCGCTGGCCATCAATCTGGTGACCCGTATGATCAAGACCACTTCTCTGGTGGTACTCATCGGTGTGGTAGAGGTGGTGAAGGTAGGACAGCAGATTATTGAAGCCAACCGGTATACCGTACCGGATGCAACTTTTTGGATTTATGCAGTCATTTTCTTCCTGTATTTCATCGTATGCTGGGTCATCTCGGCAGGGGCATCTGCATTGGAACACAGATGGAAGAATTAAGGGGTACTGAAATGGGAAAGAAAGAAGTGTTACTGGAAATTCGAAATTTACATAAAGACTATGGAAATGGTCCGGTATTAGAGGACATTTCCTTACAAGTGGAAAAGGGAGAGGTCATCGTGCTGGTTGGTCCATCGGGCTGTGGCAAGAGTACGCTGCTGCGATGTATCAATGGTCTGGAACCCATTCAGGGAGGCAGTATCCTGTTAGACGGAAGAGAGATTACGGACGGCAAGACCAATTGGAGCCAGGTAAGGCAAAAAATCGGCATGGTGTTCCAAAGCTATGATTTGTTTCCAAATATGACGGTATTAGACAATGTGCTGCTTGGTCCATTGAAGGTACAGAAACGGCAAAAGGCAGAAGCAAAGGCACAGGCAGAGCAGTTACTTGCCCGTGTAGGGTTGTTGCAGAAGAAGGATGCCTACCCCAGAGAACTGTCCGGCGGACAGAAACAGAGAGTGGCCATCGTCAGGGCATTGATGATGGAGCCGGAGATTTTATTATTTGACGAGGTGACAGCCGCGCTGGACCCGGAAATGGTGCGAGAGGTGTTGGATGTGATGCTGGAACTGGCAGAAAGTGGTTCCACCATGTTGATCGTCACCCATGAATTGCAGTTTGCCAGAGCAGTGGCAGACAGAATCGTCTTTTTAGACGGCGGGCACATCGTAGAGATGGATGACCCGGAAACATTTTTTACTCAGCCAAAATCCGATAGAGTACATCGGTTTTTGAATACATTTGTATTTGCTTCGCAGTCACAGGAGAGAAAGCATAGCGAATCTCAGTGATTCTGAACAAATACAGAAATAAAGAAAGGAAAAGGAGAAGAGGATTATGAAAAAAGTAACCGCATTATTGCTCACATTGGCACTTGCACTGGTAGGTCTGACAGGCTGCGGCAGTGCATCTGACAAGAAAGAAACAGCAGCAGATACAACTGTGGCAAGCACAGATGCAACTGTAGCAGAAACTGAAAAGGAAACAGAAGAATCAAATGCAATTTACCGCACACTGGATGAAATCAAAGAAAGCGGTAAAATCGTCATCGGTGTATTTTCTGACAAGAACCCATTTGGTTATGTGGATGCAAACGGCGACTATCAGGGGTATGATGTATATTTTGCAGAGCGTCTGGCAAAGGATCTGGGCGTGGACATCGAGTATGTATCCACCGAGCCTGCAAGCCGTGTAGAGTATCTGGAAACCGGTAAGGTAGACATCATTCTGGCAAACTTCACTGTGACCAAAGAGCGTGCAGAATCCGTTGACTTTGCACTGCCATACATGAAGGTGGCTTTGGGCATCGTATCTCCGGATGATGCGTTGATCACTGCACCGGAAGATTTGAATGGTAAGACACTGATCGTGGCAAAAGGTACCACAGCAGAGACTTATTTCACAGAGAATTATCCAGAAGTTAAATTATTGAAGTTTGATCAGTATGCAGAGGCATACAATGCATTGATTGACGGCAGAGGGGATGCCCTTTCCACCGATAACACAGAGGTACTGGCTTGGGCATTGCAGAATGAAGGCTTCTCGGTAGGCGTTCCATCTCTGGGTGACTTAGACACCATTGCACCGGCTGTATCCAAGGGCAATACAACCTTGCTTGACTGGATCAATGAGGAAATCGTGGCACTGGCAGAGGAAGCATTCTTCCATGCAGATTATAAAGAGACATTGGAGCCGGTATATGGTTCTGAAGTAGACATTGACAGCCTGGTGGTAGAAGGTGGCGTGGTAGAATCTGAAGATGCAGATGCATCCGCAGAAGTAGAAGAAAAGGGTACCATTACAGTAGCAGCTTCCGCAACGCCTCATGCAGAGATTCTGGAAGAAGCAGCAAAGATCCTGGAAAAAGAAGGCTGGAAACTGGATGTTACCGTATTTGATGATTATGTACAGCCAAATCTGGTGGTAGAAAGCGGCGACTTTGATGCAAACTACTTCCAGCATATTCCATATCTGGAAAACTTCAATGAAGAGCAAGGTACCCATCTGGTCAATGCAGGCGGCATCCACTATGAGCCATTTGGCATTTATCCAGGTACCAAGGATACGCTGGAAGATCTGGAAAAGGGGGATGTAATCGCCGTACCAAACGATACCACCAATGAGGCAAGAGCACTGCTTCTGTTAGAGGCAAATGGAATCATCACCTTAAAAGAAGGTGCCGGACTGACTGCAACTGTCAGAGACATTGCAGAAAATCCATACGACATCCAGATTCAGGAGTTAGAGGCAGCGCAGGTATCCAGAGTAAAGGATGAAGTGGCAGCAGTGGTATTAAACGGAAACTATGCATTAGAGGCAGGCTTTTCTGTAGGTCAGGATTCCATCGCATATGAGAAGTCTGATTCTGAAGCAGCACAGACTTATGTGAATGTGATTGCAGTGAAGGAAGGCAATGAAACAGACGAAGGCATCCAGGCACTGGTAGAGGTACTGAAGTCTGATGACATCAAGGATTTCATCCAGTCTACTTATGATGGAGCAGTGATTCCGTTTGAGGAGTAATGGAAAACCGATTTGGAGAAAAACATGGAACCGTTGATTCGTGTAGAACAGCTATGTAAAGAGTTTCAAACAAAGGACGGCACATTTGCCGCATTAAACAATATCAGCTTTTCCATAGACAAAGGAGACATTTTCGGCGTCATCGGTTTGTCCGGTGCCGGAAAGAGTACACTGGTACGTTGTATGAATCTGTTGGAACGTCCCTCTTCCGGCAGAGTATGGATTCATGACAGAGACATCGCACAACTCTCCCCAAAGGAGCTGCGCCGTACCAGACAGAAGACAGGCATGATCTTCCAGCATTTCAATCTGCTGATGCAGAGAAATGTATTGGACAATGTGTGTTTTCCTTTGGAAATTGCAGGTGTGAAAAAGAAAGAGGCCAGAAAACGTGCATTAGAACTGCTTCGGACAGTGGGACTGGAGGAAAAGGCATCTGCCTATCCGGCACAGCTGTCCGGAGGGCAAAAGCAGCGTGTGGCCATTGCCAGAGTGCTGGCTGGCGACCCGGAAATCCTGCTGTGTGATGAGGCCACCAGTGCATTGGACCCTCAGACCACCAAATCCATACTGGCATTGTTAAAGGACATCAATGCGCAGTACGGCATTACCATCGTGGTCATCACCCATGAAATGGGTGTAGTAAAGGAAATCTGCAATCATGTGGCAGTGCTGGATCATGGCAAACTGGCAGAACTGGATACTGTGGCAGAGGTATTTGGCAATCCAAAGTCAAAGGCGGCGAAGATTCTGCTGCATGGGGAACTGGAAGAATAGGCATTAGAACGGCGAAAGGAAAGTGAAAAGAGGATGTGGGATAAAGCGATGGTGCAGATGCTGTTAGAGGGCACAAGAGATACCCTGTACATGACACTGATGGCAACTTTATTTGGATATGTACTGGGACTGCCTATGGGCATCGTATTGGCAGTGACGGACAAGAATGGAATCTGTGCCAACAAGATTGTATATAAAGTGCTGGATTTTATTGTCAATCTGGTGCGAAGTGTCCCATTTCTGATTCTGCTGATTTTGGTCATTCCATTGACCAGACTGATCGTAGGCAAGAGTTATGGCTCTACCGCCACCATCGTACCGCTGGTCATTGCGGCAGCTCCGTTCATTGCCCGTATGGTAGAGTCTTCCTTAAAAGAGGTGGAACAGGGTACCATTGAAGCGGCTTTGAGCATGGGAGCCGGTACCGGTACCATCATCTGGAAGGTACTGCTTGCAGAGGCCAGAACCTCCCTTCTCGTAGGTGTGACCATTGCTGTGGGTACCATCTTAGGCTATTCTGCTATGGCAGGTGTCGTAGGCGGAGGCGGTCTGGGGGATATTGCCATCCGCTATGGGTATTATCGATATGAGACGGGAGTTATGATCGTCACCATCATCATTTTGGTGGTGCTGGTGCAGATTCTACAGGGACTGGGGATGATGCTCTCCAGAAAGCTGGATCGAAGAAGACGGGAATTATAAATTGGATCGTAACTGTCAGGAGATGGAACAGTTATATTGGATCATTATTTGAGTGGAAAAGGTGTAAGCTTCAGATGTGACATGTCTGAATCCTGCGCCTTTTTTGCGTTGCACAATCGGGGGAATTTCCGGTATAATGAGGGAAGATCAGGAGAAGGTGAGAGAATGGAGGAAATAAGGAAGAGAATGAAAACCCCGTATGATAAAAAGATATTGATTGTAGATGATGACGAAAGTATTTTACGGATGATAGAGACCGTCTTGCGCAAAGAAGGGTATTCCAATCTTTATCTGGTGTCATCAGGAGAACAGGCGATTCAGTCTGTAAAATCGGTGGTGCCGGATTTGGTTCTTCTTGATATTATGCTTCCTGATATGGATGGGTATGAGGTGTGTAAAAATATCAGATTATATTCTATGGTGCCGATTCTATTTCTTTCTGCAAAGTCGGATGAAATAGACAAGCTGCTTTCCTACGCCATGGGCGGGGATGCCTATCTCACAAAGCCTTTTAGCCCAAAAGAATTACTGGCAAACATAAAAGCCATTTTGGTGCGGCAGCAATTTTATGAGAGCAGAATGCAGCAAGTGACCACGTATTCCTTTGATCAGTATGTGCTGGATATGGATAAAAAGGTGTTGACTTGTGACGGACGGAATATCCCTCTCACAGCCAAAGAGTATGCTTTGCTGGAGTATCTCATCACAAACAGAAACATCACACTCAGTAAAGAAAAGATACTGGAAAATGTGTGGATGCTTATGTCAGGAGGGGTTAAAGCCCATTCTGACAAGCTGCGAAGCAGCATGCGTTCATGAGTATGGAGCGAAGCGGAATACGAATGTCCGCTTTACGGAAAATAAGTGGGAGAAAGGAATGGGCATGACAGGATGAAACGTGGGATTATATTGAAATATTTAAAGACGATCGTCTTTTCGGTGTTTGCTTTCGTTTTGGTATCAGTTACTCTTTGTTATGTGCTGTTTTTCCACAATCATACGGTAGACGATGCCATGCCCCAGTATTTGGTCAGAACGATAGAACAGTACATCCAGGTATCGGATCATGGATTTTTCTTAGAGGAGGACGGAAAGCGTGCTTTAAACACCCATCAGCTTTGGATGCAGATCGTAGATCAGGAAGGAACAGTGGTATATGACTTGTATGTGCCGGAAACAATCCCAAAACAGTACACCAATTTTGAACTGGTCAATGTGGTATTAAAGTCAAATCAACTAGATCATTATACCATATATGCTTCTGCGTTAAGCGGATATGAAGGCTATGGTGTGCTGATTGGGTGTGACAGCCAATTTATGACCAAAGTATCCTATAGTTTTCTGGGGGATGGAAGGAGCTTGATCTGGAAGTGCATGTTTGTGTTTTTCGGTACAGCACTTGTTGTCATTATAGCAGTTTCCTATCGTTTTTCCAAAACAGTGACGGTGCCGATCAGCCGGGCATTGGAGAATATAGAAGACATACGGGCTGGTCGTGAAGTAGAAATCACATCATCCGTCCATGAGAATATGTTTTCAGATGTATTTACCAGCATCAGAGAACTGCAGCTGGCTTTAAAAGAAAATGAAAAAATGCGTGCGGAATGGATTGCCAATATTTCTCATGACATCAAGACGCCGTTGTCTACGATAAAAGGCTATGCGGAACTGATGGGTTCCGATGCATATGAATTTGAGCAAACGGAGATTCAGCTGTATGCAGACCAGATTCAGAAAGCAGAGGAAACGATAGAGGAATTATTAGAAGAACTGAAAATCAGCCAGCGGCTGGCAGAGGGAAAAGTACAGCTGGCATTGGAACGAGTAAATCTGGTTCCATTGATTCAGGAGTGTGTGGAAGAGGCACAAGCACAGAGCCGTCAGGGTTGGAGCATTCATTTTGTTTATGAAACAGAACCGGAAGTATGGGCAGACCGAAAACTCTTGAAACGGTGCCTGCTCAATATCATATGCAATGCGTATGTGCACAATCAAAAGGAAGTAAGTGTGGAGATTTGTCTGGTGGAAAAACAGGACACCATCAAAATTGAGATCATAGACAATGGAAAAGGTATCAGCCAGGAAGAGATGAAACATATCTTTGAACGGTATTATCGGGGAACGGATTCGGGGAAAACAAAGGGAACCGGTCTTGGGCTTGCCATAGCAAAAGAAGTGATGACAGTGCATGGGGGAACCATTGACGTTGCAAGTACTGTGGGAGAAGGTACAAAATTTACGATCTGCATGAATCAGGATTAAACCGGAAAAGATGGGGCAAGGGATTTTGAAAAGAAATTCTTTGCCCCATCTTTTGGTGTCCCCGCAAAACAAAGGGGCTGTAAAAAAACACCCCTAAGCCGGTGGCCTTGACTCTCAATTAAGATAGAATTAAGGTTGCTTTTATGTAGACGTAAAGAAGGAAGGGTATAATACCAAATGAAAACAAATGATGATGCAGCTGTTTCCCGTGAAGTTTTTGTGATAAAACAGTGCATATTAGCAAGAAAGACAGAGGTTGCCAAAATGGACAGAAAATATTGGGTTTGTGTGATCAAAAGACTGGTTGTGCCTGCAATCATTTTGTTTGCTGTGGTGATGATTGCACTGGGCATAGCATGCTATGTGATTTCAAGTGACACAGTCATCAACAATCGAATTGAGATCTGGATTGATGCCTGTCAGTACGTTGACTTTTTTCTTCCCCTTGCCCTTTGCATGGTATTTGTTCCGTTTATTTTTGTGCAAAACAGTAACGGATTCATTCAGTATGCTTCTATACGGACCAATAGAAGGCGCTATATTGCAAGTCAGATGATTTGTATTATGATAGTGGTTTTGATCGGAACGGTTATTGCATATGGTTTGCCTTTGGTTTTTTCGCTTACGGTTCTAAAACCCCAGACTGTCGGAAGCAGAAACGATCTGCTTGGTTATGTTTGGGGAACCTATCAGGTATATCATCCGTATTTATTTGGCTTTGCATGGTGTATGTGGAAAGGCGTCGTTGCAATGCTTTTTACAACGTTTGGATGTTTGCTGGCATTGTATATGGATCATTTATTTGTTGCAGTGCTATTGCCGTTTTTGTATTGTATGGGAGAAAATCTTGTGACTGCGCTCTTGCAGATACCGCAGTATAGCATTATGACATCATATGTGCTGAATCGTTTGTCACCATCTTGCATGAACGTTTGGAATTATTTCGTAGGGGTAGGGACCTTTACAATATTTGCATCTGGTGTGATTTTTGTACTGAAAAGGAGAAAACAAGATGTGGGTTCGAAGGGGTAGAAATAGATTGGGCAATCAGTCATATGGAAAGATATGCATTGTGATACTGCTGGTTTATGCATTTATGTGTGGAAGTGATTTGGGATATGCAATCAATCGGAATATGAGTATATTGGAATATGTTTTATATACACTCACGGATCATTATTATATGATCTATGGATGGCTGTTTTTTCTTGTATTCTTTTCTGTGAGGCAGGTGAAGGAAAAAAGTTGCATAGAACGTATCAGATATGGTACATGGAAGAGATTTTATACGGAACAGTGTATTACAAATGTCATTTTGTTGGCAGGTATGATATGGGTGCATGCGGTGATTCCCTTTGTAATAGGTTGGATGAAGCTTCCGTTTCGCAATGAATTTGTTGCTTCTGCGTCACAAGGCATACAGGATAGTAATATGGGTGTGGTACTGGCTTATGGGGAACGTGTGAAGACACCGCTTGGTGCAATCGTCTGTGTGTTGCTGTATTGGACGTTGGGAAGTGTGTTTATCAGCCAACTGATCTATCATTGTAATGAAATATGGTCTAAAAAAGGAATGATCGCAAGTATCATTTTGGTGTTGGTGAGTACAATGATAGGATTTATGACGGACATAGATGAACGGTTTTCTTTCTTTCCTTTTGGGAATACATGTTATATCCTGCATCATGTATGGATCAATATTGGGACGATACCAATGGGGATGAACATAGGTATGATGGTATTTGGAATATGGGGGCTTGAGAAACTTGCAGTATTGAAAAATTCTAATCCATCAAAAAAGAGAAACGGTATCACGCAACTTTTATTTACAGCGAGTCCCATCGTATATTGGTTGTTTTTTAGTATTTTGATATTTCTTGGAATCATAGGAATGACAGGGGGTGAAACAGATGCGTACGCTGTCATATTTGGACTTGTGAAAGGATTTTCGGATCGGTCATTTCAGTTTATGGAGTTTTTGTACTATATCACACCTGTAATGTTTATACTCTTCTTTATAAATGCTGCATGGGAAAAGGAAGCGACGTGTCATCATGAATTGGCGCTGTTCAGATTTGGAAATCAAAAAAAATGGCACCAAATGGTGGAAAAATCCTGCTTGAAATTTCTGTTTCAAAGTGGGATTGTTTATATCGGATCGATTGTAGTGGTTTCATTGATCTGCCTCATTCTATTGGGTGGACAAAACAGTGGATGGTTGGGAGAAATCGCAACATATTATGAGATCACAAACGAGGAAGTTTTGATTTCCTTTGTATTGGCATTGGGGGTTCGAATATTAGAGATTAGTTTTCTATACAGCGTGGATCGCTGTATCTATATGATGACAAATCATGCGATTGTTTCCTATCTTGCTGTGTTTGCCTTATATATTCCGGGAATTTTATTTCCCAAAATAGAACTATGGATCCCCGGAAAAGGATCGGCCTATCAGATGTTGGAAGTATTGGCAGTTCATCATGAAAATCAGATTCCCATCATGATATTGGTGTATACAGGATGGATCTTCATACTGAACCGTGTGAGTCAAAGTAAGAAATTAATTGCCAGAAAGGAAATGTTATGTCAAAGATCATTGAGTTAAAAGAGGTAAGTAAAAGGTTTGGGGAAAGAACACTATATGATCATATCAACTTGTGTATCAATGAGGGGGAGTGTGTAGGTTTTGTGGGAGAGAATGGAAGTGGAAAATCTGTTTTGTTTCAATTGATTTCCGGTTTGCTTCCGGCAGATTCCGGGATAATCAAAGTGGGTGGAGAAGTGCTTGGAGAAAACAGGGATTTTCCTGAGAATGTAGGAATTCTGATCAATGAACCAGGATACGTAGGGTATTGTTCTGGATATCAAAATCTTCAGATGCTGGCGGAGATTAGAGGAATTGTAGGAAATAATGAAATTAAAAGCACAATGGAATTGGTGGGATTGTGTCACAAAGATAAGACTCCTGTTAGAAAATATTCCATGGGGATGAAGCAGAAACTTGGCATTGCACAGGCGATTATGGAGGGGCAGTCTATTATTATTTTGGATGAGCCGTATAATGCCCTGGATTATAACACTAATTATGAAATTACAAAAACATTGGAACGATTAAAGGAGGAGGGAAAAACGCTCCTGTTGACCAGCCACCAGCATGGGTATTTACGTAAACTTTGCGATACATTGTACTGTATTCATGAGAATGATATTGTTCCGTTTACGGAGAAACTGCAAAAACAATACTTTGGGGAGATTCGGGAAATCATTTGATTGCTTATTATAAAAAAACAATCAGAATCACATAATTATATAGATTCATGTGATGAAAATCACACTTTTATACATAATTATGTGATTTTCATCACATGAATGCAGAATCATCACTTCCTTTTATCCAAGCTATTGCATCCGCTGGGGGAGATTCCAGAACACAATTTTTCTTTACAAATATAACGGTTTGTAGTATATTAGGCGCGGGTGGTATTCGAAGGAAACCATACCGTGCCTGATATTTTAACTTAATACCATCGTATGAAGGAAGAGGACTTTGCTTTTGGATGCAGGAGGAAAGAGGTGGTACGATGGAATTATGGAAGTCTTGTATAGGCTTTATTGGTGCCGGCAGAGTAGGCTTTACGCTTGGCCGTTATTTGAAAGAAAACGGACTGAGTATCAGCGGATATTATAGCCGGAACCTGGCGCATGCAAAAGAAGCTGCGCAGTTTACCGATAGCAGATATTATATGGATCTGCGGGAATTGATCAAAAACAGCACGTTGAGCTTGCCAGAAATATTGCTATAAGATTTAACAATAAATATGGTGATACATTTAAAATTCCAGAACCAATGAGATATACAAGCAATGCATTGATTGAACCCATATAAGGGCTG
>ONWL01000127.1 GCA_900321525.1 uncultured Eubacteriales bacterium | reverse complement strand
TTCTCTGGGCTTGACACCACAGCAGGCAATGGATGCAATGAAGATCCCGAAGGAGGAACAGGAGAAATTTCTGACATTGATCAATAAAGAAGCTCCGGTGCAGACACAGGCTCAAAAGCAGCCGGAAATTACAAAAAAGAAGCACCGTACATTATAATTAAGGGAAATCAAATAAAAGAAAAAAGTGGAAAGACAGTCTTTGAAAGAGGACTGTCTTTTTTATGGGACAATTTCCAATCAGGATCAGGGTGAACAAAAACATACAGATATGTAGAATATATGGATTTGTGAAGAAAGGATAATAAGATTGCTCATCAGAAAGAGGGCAGAGACTTCTGGAAAGAAATGTAAAGAATTGATGAAGGAGAATTTGCGTGAAATATCAAATGGATAGAACATATATAAGACAGTTGAAGGGCAAACAGTCTCGTGGACAGATCATTTGGTGGATGCTGTTGTTGATGCTTTCAGGATGTGGAACTGTTGATGAAAAGGATACTATGTACATAGATACTGAGTCTGTGATACAACAATTAAATGCATCAAACAATATGAAAGGGGAAATCTTATGCTTTATTTTACAACAGAAAAAGATGGCACAGACATTAGAAATTAAACAGGAAGATTTTTTAGAAGAAAAAGAACAATCCCATGGATGAAAAAAACGCAAAAGAACAAAAAAGAAAAATGGGAATGGTGTGGAGATATGAATGAAAAAGAAACAAATAAAAAACAAAGGTTATCATTGATATTGATGTGTATTGCCGTTTTTTGGGTGATCATGGCGATTGTGGTTTATATTGCTCCTTATCAAAAAGGATATGAAAGACAGCATGTAGAAGAACAGATGGCAGTTTCCTATTTACAGGAACTGCGGAAACAGAAAGGGAAAGATACTGATATAGAGGGAACGGAACTTGAAACAGAAATCATACAGAATTCCCCAAATACAAAAATACCAGTGCAGAATCTTTCTAAGGGCACATGGAGAGATGAGGAATATTATGAGTTAAATGGTATTACGTATACCCCGGATTATGCGGTAGGTGCAATAGACTGTGTATTGGTCATTCCTAAGATCCACCTTTGCCGTGGGGTCTATACTGGAACGTGGGATGAGATTTATCACAATTTGGATGTTTGGATGACAACAACAGCAAGACCTGACTATCGTTTGGGAGAGACACATTATTGTATTTATGGGCATAATACACCCAGATTGAATCTGTCTTTTAATCGGCTACAGTCTTTGGAAGAAGGAGATATTTTCTATCTGGTGAATGAAGAAGGCGCATATCAATACAGAGTGACCCATTCATTTGGGATCAGCCGCAGTGACAGTACCCGGTATACAGATGATTTTTCAATTGAGAGTACCTGTTGTTATCTGATTACCTGCGGAAGAGGGGCATATCAATATCTGGATTTGTTTGTAGAAGGACAGTTACAGGAGTTTACAGAGTTATCTGCAATTGATATCAACCAGTATTTTATAGAGTGAGAATGGTGAATGACTTGTAAAGTATGCTGGTTTTCGCTATAATGCAAGCAGTGAAATGCGATTTGATTTCTTTCAGACAAATGAATTGCAGGAAGAAAGATCAGGTATTTCATTTATATAAAATATAATCTTAGAAATCAGGAGAGAAAGATGCGATTTAGACCTTGTATTGATATTCATAACGGAAAGATCAAACAGATTGTAGGAAGCAGCTTGAAGGATCAGGGAAACCAGGCGGTAGACAACTTTGTTTCAGAGCAGGATGGAGCCTTTTATGCCAATTTTTACCGAAAGGATGGACTGCAGGGAGGACATATTATTTTGTTGAATCCAGCAGGAAGCGAGTATTATGAAGCAACTAAGCAGCAGGCACTTTTGGCATTACGGGCATATCCAGGTGGATTGCAGATTGGTGGAGGTATTCATGATAGAAATGCAGCAGAATTTCTGGAAGCAGGTGCATCCCATGTGATTGTGACTTCTTTTGTATTTCGGGATGGAAAAATTTCTTATGAAAATCTGGAAAGAATGAAACAGGCAGTGGGCAGGGAACATCTGGTGCTGGATTTGAGCTGTCGGAAGAAAGATGGGCAATATTATATTGTCACAGATCGTTGGCAGAAATTTACAGATGTGGCAGTTACCTCTGAAGTATTGGATACGCTTTCGACGTATTGTGCAGAATTTTTAATTCACGCAGTAGATGTAGAGGGGAAGGCATCTGGAATCGAAGAAGAACTGGTTAGAATGCTGGCCGATTGGGACGGGATACCCATTACCTATGCAGGTGGGATAGGCACGTTTGCAGATTTGGAAAAGCTAAAGGAATTGGGAAAAGGGAAACTGGATGTGACCATTGGCAGTGCCTTGAGTTTGTTTGGTGGACAGATGGAGTATGAGGCGGTATTGGATTATCTCTGCCGGGATCAAGACTCTATTGGGAAGTAACTCCATTGGTCAAATAGGTCAATTCAGGGAATCAAATACAAAAATACGAAACTCCCATTTATGTATGTCAGTTTGGATTTTGCGTAGAATAGGAACTGCGAAGCATGAATGGGAGTTTCTATAAAACAATACTTGTTTTAAATAGAGTATTTTTGAATCCTAGCAGTCATTTTGTATAGAATGCTTTCGTTAATCTTTATGCTGCATACCATTGGCATCCATATGGAAATTTTCTGTATAAATCAGTTCGGAGATTGGCACGATGGTATATCCTTTTTCCTGTAACCCAGTAATGACCGCATCTAATGCCTGAGCCGTATATTTTGCACCATTGTGCATTAAGATAATAGAGCCGTCAGCCAGATTTTTGTGATTTAATACTCGGTTGATGATATCATCCACTCCATAGTTTTTCCAGTCCAGACTGTCTACACTCCATTGGATGGTAAAGTAGTTGTTGGCAGTAGCGGTTTGGATCAGATTATTGTTGTAATCACCATATGGTGGACGAAAAAGTGCCATGTCTATGCCAGTTAATTCTTTGACTTTTTTATGTACACTCATTAATTCTTCAGTGCATTGGGATGAATTCAGCTTGCTCATTTCCTTGTGATTTTCACTGTGATTTCCCAAGTCGTGTCCTGCTGCAGCAATGGCTTTGACATCATCTGGATAAGCTTCTACCCAACCTCCTGTCATGAAAAAGGTCACATGAACATCATGTTTTGCCAGAACATCCAAAATGTTCTGTGTATCTTCATTTCCCCAGGCTGCATCAAAACTAAGAGCCACCTTTGGCTCATCCGTATCTACACAATAAATGGGCAATTCTTTTCCATTGACTGTGGTGCTGGCGGTGATTCCTTCAGGTAGTGCTTTGATCGCCCCCATAACAAACAACAGAAACAGTGTGCCAATGAGAATGCTTTGCATCACTGCATGCAAGCGTTTCGTATTGGTCAATTTTTCGGATAATTCTTTCAAAGTCCTATGCTCCAATAGATTCATTCTATACAGTATATGTGAAATAGAGGCAATTATTCATCTGCCGTGAGCAACAGAGATTTTGCGACAAAGGTCAACTTGTTTTAATATAATTGTTGACAATAGAAGATAAAAAAGCTAATATGGTATTGGCACAGTGTTTTTTGATAGTAGAAAGGAAAAGGTTATGACAACAGAAAGAAAAGAACACAAAAAAAATTTACGAACTATTGATTTGACATTGATTGCGGCATTTGCGGCATTGATTGCCGTTTGTTCCTGGATCAGTATTCCCACCACCATACCATTTACATTGCAGACCTTTGCAGTTTTTTTGACGGTAGGTGTACTTGGTGGAAAGAGGGGTACGATTGCGGTTGCCGTATATATTTTGCTGGGAGCTATCGGATTACCGGTATTTGCAGGAATGAAAGGAGGTCTGGGTGCGCTTCTTGGTACCACAGGCGGATATATTCTGGGGTTTCTATTTTCCGCATTGTTGATGTGGGGACTGGAAAAAATATTGGGGCATAAGCTGTGGAATCTGGCCATCTCTATGGTGCTGGGACTTATCGTATGTTATGTATTTGGCACAGGATGGTTTTTGGTTGTGTATACAAAAGCAAATGGAGTTGTTTCCCTGGGAACTGTGTTGGGATGGTGTGTGACGCCGTTTATTGTGCCGGATTTACTGAAAATTGCACTGGCACTTGTGCTGACCAGACAGTTAAAGCCTTATCTGCCGGGGAATAGGGCCTGATAAAAGTTTTAAAAACAGGAAGTGATTGTTTACAATAGCATATTTCAGAGAAATCGCTCCAATCTGATAGGTTCCCTTTAAGTGAGTTTTTATTACCAAAGAAAGAACCTATCAAGAAAGATTGAAGCGATTTCCTATGTCAGTTCAATTGTGCCGCCATGAAGGGTTTCTGTATGTCCATCTGCATGAAGAATGGTCAGACCACCGTCTGATTCGATGGACAATGCCTGAACTAATTTTCCCTGGTAGCAAATGGTCTGATGTAGCACAAGGGAATGTTCCGTGTATTCATTTATATAAGTAGAGGAATTCTGCCAGTCTATGGTCAGTAATTGAGTACAGATTTCTGCAATCAGATCACAGCGATGTACCTCGGTGAAAGACAAACTGGTGGCAATGCTGGAAAGAGAATCTGGAAACGAACAGCTGTGCAGATTCAATCCAATGCCTACTACAGCATGAGAAATTTGTCCGCTTTCCAAATCAGAAATGGCTTCTGTCAGGATCCCCCCAGCCTTTTTTCCATGAAAAAAAATATCGTTGACCCATTTAATCTGAAGCTGTATGCCGGTCAGGGTAGATACACTGCGCAGCACTGCCACCGCTGCAGCAATGGTTAGCAATGTAGGATTCTGACAGGGATAGGGAATGGGCAGAATCAGTGACATATAAATCCCAGTTTTTTGGGGAGAGTAGAAAGATTTTCCTTTGCGTCCCCTGCCATTTGTCTGAGTGTCGCTGACAATTAATGCATATCCATCAAATCCAGAGGCCTCTGCAGATCAGGAAAGTTTTGTAATGATTTTTGTAGCACTTGTGTGGAAAGCAGGTCACAATCCGGAGAAAGGAGATAGCCCTCCTTTGGAATGGCATCAATGGGATAGCCTTCTGCTTTTAAAGCATTGATCGTTTTCCAGATTGCATTGCGGGATACCTGATAGCGATTGGCAAGCATCTGACCGGAAAGGGGTTGGGAGCGATTTTGCAGCAGTTCTGTAAGTATTTGGTTTTTTAACATAGAAAATCCTCTTTTATGCATTTTTAGTAACCTGTTTTTTGAAAAACTCTGTGTACAAAGTGTAATTATCATTATAGCAGAATCTGGCATATTTGTCATTTTCTTCCATGAAATTTATACTTCAATGATTTTTCTCAAAAAACAGTTGTCACATTGGAAACAATCATTTATAATTGGAATGCAAATAAAATATTGTTTGAATGAGGCGAGAGATGAAGAAGATGATGAAACAGTTAATCTTCGGTCTGGTGCTGATTGCACTTTTGGGTACGACAGTCAGCCAGTCGGTGTTGGCCAGTCCGGAAGATTATGCAGAGGAAGAAGTGGATCTGGAGGGGCCAGACATTCACGGAGAGGGATACTGTGTACTGGATGCAGACACAGGAGAGGTTCTGTTATCAAAAAATATGAACCATGAATTTTATCCTGCTAGTATTACGAAGGTAATGACCGCATTGATTGTGTTGGAACATGTGGAAAAATTGGATGATACTCTTACGTTTTCAGATTATGCCATTAACTCTTTGACGAGCAACAGTTCTACGCTATCACCAAAGGCAAAGGTGGGAGAGCAGATGACCGTTCGGAATGCGTTGTATGGCATGATGATGGTATCTGCCAATGAATGTTCTGCTGCATTAGCAGAATACGTGGCAGGAAGTGAGGAACAGTTTGCTGAGTTGATGAATCAAAAAGCAAAAGAATTAGGCTGCACTCAGACACATTTTGTCAATGCCCATGGATTGCATAATGATGCCCATTATACTACACCATATGAAATGTTGCTCATTTTCAGAGAAGCGTTGAAAAATGATACCTTTCGAGTGATTGATGCAACCGTTAACTATACATTGCCAGCCACCAATCTAAGCGATGCCCGTACTCTTCGTATGGGACATGCTATGCTCAATGGAGATGAACCAGCGGTGGGAGTTTACGCAGGTAAGACTGGACGGACTTATTATGCAGGTCGGACATTATTGACTGCGGCAGAACACAACGGACACCATTTGCTGTTTTGTGTGATGAAGTCGGATGATTATAACTGTTATATTGATACACGGATTTTGATGGAATATGCATATGGGATGGTGGATGGGATTCTTCCAGTTCCGTTTGCATGGAACATGAAAACAGAGACGCTTATTACGACAGGTTCTGTCAATATCAGAGAATTTCCCAGTACAGAGTCGTTGTCAAAAGGAAGCTTTCCGGAAGGAACAGAAGTCACCCGTTTAGGCAGTTATGGCGGATGGAGTATGGTACAGTGTGACAGTGGTGTGTATTATGTATCCAGTTCCATGCTGGGATGGTATGATGCATCAGGCAATTTAGTTGTGGATTCCATACCGGAACAAATTTCTGTTGTACCACCTGTCACAGAAACAGAATTGGAAGCAGAGACAAAGGAAACATTGTGGATGGAAGAGAACAGTGCGGCAGAGGTTTCTGTTTCGGAGGCAGAGTCTACTGTGACAACGACAGAGCAATCTGTAGACGAACGTTCTGAACAGTTGAAGGAAAACTTTCTGATGAAAGCAGGACATTTCTTTGGAAATATGAGTACAGAGACATTGACAGTGTTGATGCTGGTATTTTTTGCACTGTCCGTGGTGTTGTTGATTGCATTGATTATATTGCTGTTGCTGGTTCGAAGATGGAAGTAGTGAGAGATTTGGAAGATGGTAGTTGGCATTTTTTGATCTGGAGCAAAAGATTTGCACATTTTGTAAGATTATACCATCGATTTGTACTTGTATATTTTGCCATAATGCGGTATACTATGAATACAAGAAAGCAGTCAGAATCAACAGAAGCTGACTGTAGTATCCTGGGGTGTTCGAGATCCTGCCATGTTTGAACCTACATGACATAATACGGGATTCCTATATCATCAGACGGATGCCAGGCCTCCGTTTTGCAGTGGAAGGCAGATGTCTGCTTTGCGGTTGCCCACCTAGCTTTGCTAGGAGTCAAATAGGTAGGGACGGCATTTTGGGATTATGCAAAAGATCAGGTTGTTGCAGTTTGCAGCAGCCTGGTTTTTTCTTCCTGATCGGGGTGGAAATTCCACAGGGCAGAATGCTGTCTTACAACAGAAAAAGAATAAGAGATACTTCCGAACCATAAGAAAACAACATTGGGTAAGGAGTTTGTGTCTTGAAAATAAAATGGATGACAGGCGCCATGGCAGTGTTGCTGTGCACCTTCTTTTTTTGGCAAATGACAGGTATCATGCAGTCAGAACAGACTGCATCGGTTCTGGTCAGTGGAATTTCAAGAGGAGTGGTTTGTAAAAGTCT
>ONWL01000022.1 GCA_900321525.1 uncultured Eubacteriales bacterium | reverse complement strand
TTGCAAGCAACTGGATATTTGGCACTCGTGGCATTCGTCAAATTGACAAGCAAGCTTGTCAGCCTGACTCATTGCTAGCGTGAATAAAGTGCCGGCATTCCACAGAGTTTTTTTGGTGAAAAATTTCTGATGTACAGGCTGTTTTTTACTCTATTCAAAGAGTTTCGCAATTGTCTATATCATGTTATAATAAAAGGAAAGTTATGGAAAGCCCACTTGAAACGAGGCACCAGACCATCAGGAGATCCGGAGATTGATCAGGAAAGGAAACTCGAGATATGTAACTGTTAAACGTATGGTTTTGAATCGGGATGATATACACGAACAACTCTTGTGAAAACAAGTATGGATGGTATAATAGGGATAATGTATAGATAGAGAGAAAAGGAAGAGAAAAATGAACCAACCATTACAAAAGAAATCACAATCCTCTGTCAGGGGATTATTTGTCCGGTATACAGCACAAAATATTTTAGGGATGCTGGGCATTTCTGCTTATGTACTGGCGGATACTTTTTTTATTTCACGGGCAGAGGGAACTGCAGGGATCACAGCACTGAATCTGGTGCTTCCTATCTATAGTCTGATTTTTGCCATTGGTGCTATGCTGGGTGTAGGCTCTGCCACACGATTTGCCATACACCGGGCAAGAGGAGAGCAGGAGGCGGATTCCTATTTGGGCAATGCATTGGTGACCGCATTGGTTGTGGGGATTCCCTTCATTCTGATTGGACTATGGGTGCCGGATCAAGTGGTGGCGTTTCTGGGTGGCAATGGGGAAATCGTGGCAGTGGGCACTTCTTATACACGGATTTTTCTGTTGTTTGCACCGGCATTTATGTGGAATTACATCTGCAATGCCTTTGTACGAAACGATGGCAATCCTTCTCTGGCTATGGCGGCTACCCTTTGCAGCAGTCTGTTTAATATTGTGATGGATTATGTGCTGATGTTTCCTCTGGATATGGGGATGGCAGGCGCTGCACTGGCAACTGCCATTTCTCCTATCGTGGGGATTCTGATCTGCTGCGTCCATTTGTTGTCACCGAAACGTGGATTTCGCATTCATTGGAACAGGTTGTCAGTGAAGCGGGTTCTGCTGGCTTGTCAGTTGGGGGTGTCTGCATTTGTAGGAGAAATTGCTTCCGGTGTGACTACTGTGGTGTTTAATTTCCTGATCTTACGGCTGGCAGGCAACGTGGGAGTGGCGGCATATGGGGTAGTGGCAAATATTGCCATTGTGTCCACGGCGATCTTTTCCGGTATTTCACAGGGCACCCAGCCGTTGTTCAGTGAATTTTATGGCAAAAATGACCAGGCGGTGGTGCGGCAGCTGCGGAATCTGGCAATGGGTACAGCCTTTGTTGTGGCAGTGTGTGTGCTGGGACTGGCAGTGTGTCTGGCAGAACCGGCAGTATCCGTGTTTAATAGTGCTGGAGATTTACAAATGACCGCTTATGGCGTGACCGGTATGCGTCTGTATTTCATTGGGTATCTGTTTGCTGGATTCAATGTGGTGGGAACCGGATATTTGAGTGCCACAGAGGTGGCAGGATGGGCATTTGTGGCCTCTATTTTAAGAGGATTTGTGGCAATCGTGGCAAGTGCTTTTGTCATGTCATGGCTCTTTGGCATGACTGGAATCTGGCTGGCCTTTACCGTGGCGGAAGGAGTGACCTTTGCAGTCATTGCAGTGGCCATCAAACAGCACAGATAATGGAAACGATTTGTTGGAAAACAGGGGAAACTGTACTATACTGAATATAGTGAAAATGAAAAGTGCAAAAGAGTAGGAGAATGATATGGAACTGACATACCAAACAGTGGCAGCACGGATTCGTGCACTGGGTGTAGAGGCAGAGCAGTTTTGTCTGGGAAAGAGTCATGACAAAATGACGGCAAAGGTATCCTTTGATCTGACGGACCGAAAGACAGAGGATGTGCAGAACGGGCAGTATGCCATCAAATATTATGCAAAAGAACAGGTCTTTTTCATCTGGAATCTGGAAAATCACAGACGGCATGATGCCACGTTGTATCTGAATGCCAGTGGCTGTCCGGCAGAGGAACTAAACAGTGATACATTTCAGGCTATGTATAAGACCTATCGAACTGCTCATGATAATGTATGGGAAAAAATCTGCATCGTTGGCAGTGAACATTTTCAGCTGTTTTTTGGACATATGGATTATTGGATGCGGTTTAATAAGTACGACAGAGAGTATCCAAACAACATCAAATGTGCCATTGAAGAGGAAAGTGCCGGATGGAAAAGTGAACGGGAAAGAAGGGAATGGTCCATGTCCCGGAAACGCAGGGAATTGGATGCGCGCAGAGCAGTTTTGCTGGCAGGAAATTACCGCTGTCTGGTATGTGGATGTGATGTGCCGGAACTGCTGTATCCGGTATGGCAGGAAAACAGTATACGCAGGAAACATGCAGGCAAAGGATTTTGCCTGTGTGCAACCCATAAGGTATTGTATGAACAGAGGATGATTGACATAGACCCGGAAATCGGTGCAGTCCGCTGCATTGATGAGAGGGCAGAAAATTTTGTCAAAATGACGAATTTTATGAAATCGATTGAAAAATGAATACGATTGCAAAAAAGGAACCATACTTATCAGAAAAGAAATTTACACAGAAGAAAAAAGTGGAAAAATAGAAAAACAAATGGTGGAAATTTGTGAAAAATATGGTATAATAGGACTACCTTGTTGTTCTAAACAAATATAAAGGAGGTTTTATTATGTTAAACTATCTTCAGAATTTCCTGGCAACAGGAATTGGTGCAATTGTAACAGCCATTGTCATTCTGATTCTGGCATTTGTAGTGGCAGAAATTGTCAAATCACTGGTGTTAAAGCTCATTGACAAGACAAAAGTTGGCGAGTATGTGGCAAAACTGGACACAGAGGGAAAACCGGGCAGTGCCAAGACCTTTATTGGAAAGCTGGTTTACTTACTGGTATTTTTGTTATTTGTGCCGGGCATTTTTTCCGTACTGGGCTTGTCCAGTATTGCAAACCCGATTACAAACATTTTAAGTATCATCTGGGGCTATGTACCGAATATTCTGGCAGCTGCCATTGTATTGGTAGTGGGGACTTTGATTGCCAGAATTGTACGTCAGTTGCTGGTGCCAGTGTTTAGTAAACTGAATGTAGATAAGCTTCAGGAAAAGGCTGGCATCGAAGTGACCAGTTCTGATAAGTTGTCCAGTACACTGGCTTACATTGTGTATGTGCTGATTTTGATTCCGACTGTCATCATGGCATTGGACGTATTGAATATCAGTGTGATTTCTGTACCGGCCGTTTCTATGCTGAATACTATCATTGGATTTATTCCAAATCTGGTTGTTGGACTGATTATCATTGTGATTGGCTGCATGATCGGCAAGCTGGCAGGTCAGATTGTAACAAAGCTTATTGCCACATCTGGTCTGGATGCCAAGTTACAGGGATTGTTAGACAGTGACAGTTTGGTACTGTCCAAGATTGCAGGTATTGCGGTATATGCAGTGATTGTTATCTTCTTTGTGGTAGAGGGATTGAATGTACTCCATCTGGCTGTTCTCACAGAAGTAGGTGCCGTGATCATCGGTTATTTGCCGTCTATTTTAAGTGCGGTGTTGATTCTGGCAGCCAGTGTGATCATTAGTACTATTGTAGAAAAGGCATTGAACAAGAATGGCTTCAAGTCTTATTCTGTCATTGCAAAAGTTGCCATCCTTGTGTTGGGTGTATTCATGATCCTCAGCCAGTTGGGCATTGCTTCTGAGATTGTGAATTCTGCATTTATCCTGATTCTGGCTGCGCTGGCAGTTGCATTTGCAGTTGCATTTGGTATCGGCGGCAGAGAGTTTGCAGCACATGTATTAAAGAAGTTAGAAGAAAAGACAGAAAAGAAAGACTGATAAAATAGTTATAAATTTTCTTTTTCATTTTTTGTATTACCTTTATACTGATAAGAAAACCAAAAAGGCTTATGAAAGTTCGCTTTCATAAGCCTTTTTGGTTTTATAGGAAATTTCTATTAGGTAACAGAAAAATTCTGTCACCCAAAAGTGTTCTGCACAGGATGCGATATCTTTTCTAAAATGTAAAATGGATTTTTTGATGGTGTTTGTTTCCTGCATATCCAATATTTGTGCTTTGACCATAATATAATACTATGTTAAAATGTGTGTAACAATTCAGAAACAAATTATTTGATTGGAATAAGAAAATGTATTTTGTTGCTGAATTGTGGTAGTCTTATTATTTTTATCAGCGGTAGGTAATTGCGGAACGCCTGCAAATATTTTGGATATGGTGTCAAGGGAGGTCAGCATCATATCAAAGCATCAATAGGGTGAAACAATTACTTGTGCCATTTATTAAGGAGAAAGGAGCACACATATGAAGAGAAGAGGGATTTTATTTCTTGTATTGTCTATGCTGGGTACAGCTGCTATGATGCCGATGACGGCATCTGCGGCATCACCAAAAGGAACTGGTGAGAGTGGTTTTACAGTAAGTGTACATAGTGCTTGTCCGGGGGATTCGGATCAAAATGAGGCATCCAATTGCTCAGATGGCACACAAAATTGTCCAACTGATGGGCAAAGTTGTCTGGCAGGGACATTCAGTTGTCCGACCACAGTACTGATCAATCCCATATCTGCGGCAGTGCATAACGTCTGTACGTCCAATTGTCCTATTGTCAGGCCCAGTTGTCTGGCAGGGACATCCAACTGTCAAGTCAAGATACCTGAAAATGTGAAAAATACCATTTTGGCTATTATGGAAGGGAAGTATTCGAATTGCAACCAGGGCACTGTTGGAACGACGAAGTGTGGTATTGGTTCTAAAGGAACCACTTCTTGTCAGCAGCCTACAGAGGAGCAGACAAAGCCTGTGGAACCGGAAACAACAGTGAATCCTGCAGAATCTATTATTCCTGTAGAACCAACTGAGTCAGTAACAGAACCAACTACACCGGTAAGTCCAACAGAATCGGTGACAGAACCGACCACACCAGTCAGTCCAACCGAGCCGGTTACCGAATCAACCGCACCGGTGAAGCCAACCGAACCAGTCATCGAGCCAACGGTACCGGTAAATCCAACCCAGCCGGTGACAGAACCAACCACACCTGTAAATACCGGCAGTATCAAGGAGGATCTGAAACTGACCGTTGCCGGAACCACATACTATATCGGCCAATCTGTAAGTGAACTGGGTACACCGGCAGAGCAGCTGACATCTGCATATGGTTTTACATGGTATGTATATGGTACGGGTACCTATACCGATTTCTTTGCGGCAGGGATTGCAGATGGTAAAGTAGTGGCACTGACTGCTACCGGTTCAGGATTTACCTATCAGGGGATGAAGAGTGGAAGTCAGAAAGGCAACTACGATCAGTCCGATTGCCTGGTTACCATTGCCACAGATAAAAATGACAACAATATTGTGCACGGAGTTTTCATCAGAGATAAGCAGTATGGTACTGTGAACTTGCGCAGTAAGACCTATACCAGCACCATGTTGGCAGATGAGAGCAAGATGAATTTCCATATGACCAACGGATTCCGTGTGTATCATGGTCTGAATGCATTGAACTGGAGTGATCAGGCAGCCAGGGCAGCACAGCTGCACAGCCAGGATATGGCAGATCAGAACTATTTTGCCCATAACAGCTTAGACGGCAGAACACCATGGGCACGTATGGCAGCACAGGGTGTGAATTATCGCAGTGCAGGAGAGAACATCGACTGTGGATACTTTACTGCATTTGATGCCTATGACGGCTGGGTCAATTCTGCCGGACACCGCAGCAATATGCTGGGCACCAGTTTCACCTATTTAGGTGTAGGCGGTGGCTACCGTGCAGGCAACTCCTATCGTGTATTCTTCACACAGGATTTCTATAGCTAATGTTATATGATGGATATCACAAGGCGATATGTTGCAAAGAAGGGGAACATTCCAGGTGGAAGGAATGTTCCCCTTTATGAGCAAGGAACAACTATGAATGGGTTCTGCTAAACAATGGTCTCTATGATTGTTTTTCCATTGATTGAAATTTTTCTGGTACCGATCTGTTTGTTTGACTGAAACTGAAAACTCAGTAAATATCCTTTGCTGGCATGATAGTATTCGAGATATTCAGCCAATTGCTGTTCTCCCTGTTCATTGTATCGATCTCCATGCCAGATTTTCATTTCAATAATAAACTGCTCACCCAGGTAATCTACAATAATATCCGTGCGGCGCATGTCTCTTGTCTGGGCTTCAATATAGTAGTTTCCAACACCGTTGATGATGGGACGTAAGTATAGCAAAAAGTATTTCCTGCCTTCGTTTTCCTTGAACTTAACAGATTCCTCACCATAAATATCATTGAAGTGTTCTGCAAACTTTTCCATGACAAGCTCCATGTTCAGGTGACCGTTGACAATGAATTGATTTTTATCGGCAAATCCTTCTGTTGACAGTTCACTTGAAGTAGCTTCACAGGAAATAAACCATTCATAAATGACTGTCTCGAAAATCCTGTTTGCGATTGCAGTCGTGCCGTTTTGATTTTTTACAAATCCATACATGGCCGCACTTGAAATAATGGCATTTCGTTTATTGAACATAAATGATTTGCCGTTAAAAAGGATTTCATGGATCATATTCCGCAGTTCATCGTCATCCTCCAGTTTATTGATCAGTGATTCAAACAGGGGGCTGTCTTTCATAATCAGGTCTTTATGGGCAACTGCAATTCCCTCCCGATTCCAATTGTGTTTTGATTCATCCATCAGCTTGCAAAGCCAGGAAACAAGCACCGGATACCCCGAAGTATAGTCATAAATCCCCTGAGCAACATCAGATAGATCCATGCCTGTATGATGGTCGTTTTCATACTCACTCAGCATACCTGCAATATCATCCGGTGAAAAACTCATCTCTACATCAAAATCAGAAGCAATATTCCATGGACTATTGTGCCTGTGTTCCCCATCAGGTCTGATTTTTTGTCGTAGATTGCGTATGTCATGGACACCGGCAAGGATCACAGACTGAAAAGTGGGACGTTTGTTCCTTGTAAGGTAATATCCTCTTAACTGTGCAAGAAAGTCGAGAAAAACCTGGTTGTTTGATGCGCTGTCAACCTCGTCTATGATCAGAACAATCGGTTTGGCAGAGCATCCACATAGAGTGCTTAACTTCTTGAATAAACTGACTAAGTTGGATACCTCTGCCAGCTCTGTTTGGGCCAGCTCAAACAGTTTCTGGTCATGGTTGAGTGCAAGACACTCTGTAAAGGCGGCTGCAAATGCATTGGAAAAACTTTCCTCATCATAAAATAAAGCGGAGCTCACCTGAATCTGAAAGTCAAGACCAACTACAGTATAATCAGGCTGTAATGCCTGCTCAAGTGCGTTGATGGTTGTGGTCTTGCCATATTGCCGCCCTTTATTGATGGCAAAGTAGTTTCCGGAATCAATATATTGTTTGATCGCATCAATACGACTGTCAAGATTGACCATGTAATGTTTTTCCGGGTCACACGATCCTGTTACATTGAAATATCGAGCCATCTTTCTCACCTCCTGCAATTCCTACTCCTTATTATAACATGATCACACGTTTTTGAGTAGATGTGATGGCGCAAAGGGATGTAATTCTCTCCATGAGAATCAGTTGAATTTATAGAAGAGTTCCGCTATAATAGGCATGAAAATGGATACCAGGTTTCGCAAGTAAAAGAAAAAGAATGTGAGGAAATGTGAGATGGAGGACAATCATGCGAAAGAAGCCCATAAAGGCATTTTATATGGAGTCAGTGTAGGACCCGGTGATCCGGAACTGTTGACCTGTAAGGCGATACGTTTGATTCAGGAATGCGAAGTCATTGCCGTGCCTCGAACCAGAGGGGAAAACAGACTGGCGTATTCCATTGCCTCCAATGTGGCGGATCTGAAACAAAAGAAAATTTTGGATTTGGATTTTCCCATGACAAGAGAGGAGGCAGAACTGAAAAAATGTCACAGAGCATTGGCGGATGTGTTGGAACAATATCTGCACACTGGATTGGACATTGCATTTTTGAGTCTGGGTGACATTACCATCTATTCTACGTTTGGATATGTGGCGCAGTTGGTAGAAGCAGAGGGATTTCAAACAGAATATTGTCCGGGAGTGACCAGTTTTTGTGCATCCGCAGCGGCACTGAAGCAGCCTCTTGTACAAGGCAGAGAACCGCTGACCATTATTCCAGGGAATATCCCAGAACTGCCGCAGATGTTGAGACAGCCAGGTACAAAAGTGATTTTAAAAAGCGGAAAGAACTTGACAAAGATTCTGGCCCAGACAGAGGGAAAACAGGTCAGCGGCGTGGAAAACTGCGGCTTGTCAGAGCAG
Source organism: uncultured Eubacteriales bacterium (assembly GCA_900321525.1). Classification (GTDB taxonomy): domain Bacteria; phylum Bacillota; class Clostridia; order Lachnospirales; family Lachnospiraceae; genus UBA2942. The sequence goes on along the minus strand of ONWL01000022.1, from coordinate 10,608 downwards.
AAAATGTGGAAAACCAAAGAGGAAATCAGCGAACAAGCAGGGTACTTTACCACATTGCTGGTAAAGGAATGACTGTTTGGAACCGAAACAAGAGAGTGTTTTCAATAAAAACTTGGATAAAGGGCATTCGGTATCATAGTTTCGCAATTACTTATAAATAATATTATGGAAAGGAATAGAAAACCATGTTGGAAGATCAAATCAATCCTTTGCATCAGGCAGCGATGAAACAGGCACGCACCCATTGGAACCAGATTGCCAAACCATTGCATAGCCTGGGCTTGTTAGAAGATATGGTGGTGCAGATGGCGGGCATCACGGAAACAGCAGAAGTCCGGATGGACAAGCGGGCGGTTATTGTCATGTGCGCAGACAATGGTGTGGTGACAGAGGGGGTGACCCAATCTGACAGCAGTGTCACTGCCATTGTGGCAGAAGCTATGTGTCGTGGGGATGGCAATATCAACAATCTGGCAAGAACTTATGGTGCAGATGTGAAAGTGATCGATATCGGCATGCAGAAGGATGTTGAAACAAACGGTTCGAAGTATGACAAGGTAGCATATGGAACCCGAAATCTGGCACAGGAAGCAGCCATGACGGAAGATCAGGCCAGTCATGCCATTGCAATAGGCATTTATCATGTATCCCATTGCAAAAGGGAAGGGTACCAGATACTGGTGACCGGAGAAATGGGCATCGGCAATACCACCACTTCCTCTGCCATTGCATCAGTCCTGCTTGGCAGATCACCAGCAGAAGTCACAGGCAGAGGGGCAGGGTTGGATGATGCCGGTTGGAAACGAAAAGTAGAAATCATCACACGGGCATTGGCGAGGAAACCACTGTCAAAGGAACGGCCGATGGAACTGCTGGCAGAAGTGGGAGGCCTGGACATTGCAGGACTGGTAGGGGTATTTTTGGGCGGTGGAATGTACCGGATTCCGGTGGTTATAGATGGATTCATCGCCACAGTGGCAGCTGCACTGGCAGTGCAGCTGGTACCACAGGTGAAGGACTATATGCTTTGTTCCCATGTATCAGAAGAACCGGCAGCAAAAGAACTGCTGGCATCTTTAGGGCTTCGCCCGGTGATCACCGCAGGACTTTGTCTGGGAGAAGGAACAGGAGGTGTGATGTTACTGCCTCTGTTAGATGGGGCACTGGCATTGTACCATTCCGACCATTCTTTTGCAGGATTACAGATGGAACCGTATGAGGAAAAGAAATGATGGTATTGATCACTGGTGGAAGCAAATGCGGCAAATCCAGTATGGCAGAGAGACTGTTGCAGCAGTTTGACGGAAACAAGTATTATCTTGCTACCATGGAACCTTTTGGGGAAGAGGGAAAGCTGGTGGTAGACCGCCACAGACAGATGCGTGCCGGAAAAGGGTTTCAAACCATAGAACAATATACCCAGATCCACCAGGCAGAGGTGAAACCGGGCAGTGGTGTCCTATTGGAATGTGTAGGGAATCTGTGCGCCAATGAAATGTTCTCTCCTGCGGGACAGAACCGGGAAGGAGATGTGGTACAGCGCATGCTCACAGATATCAGGCAGCTGGCACAAATTTGCCAGTTGTTGGTATTAGTCACCAATCAGGTAGGGGCAGACGGAATTCAGTATACAGAAAGCACCACAGCATACATCCGCAATCTGGGAGAACTGAACTGGTTGCTGGCAGAAGAAGCGGATCTGGTCATCGAAATGGTGTATGGCATTCCAGTGGTGTGGAAAGGAAAGATCTGATGAAAAATTCATTTTTTGCGGCTTTTTTGATGTACTCCCGGATTCCTATGCCTGAGATTTCCTGGGAGGAGGAAAATCACCGGTATGCTTTGTGCTTTTTTCCGTTGATCGGTATGGTCATCGGCGGATTGGAAGTTTTGTGGTGGTGGTTTGGCAGATGGATTGGGATGGGAACGGTCTTATATGGGGCAGTGGCAGCGGCTCTTCCCCTGTTCATCACTGGTGGCATTCATATGGATGGATATATGGATGTGTGGGATGCCAAAGCATGCTTAGGCAGTCGGGAAAAGATGTTTCAGGTAATGAAAGATTCCAGGATCGGCGCTTTTGCGGCCATTCATGTGTGTCTGTATCTGCTTTTGCAGACCGCATTGTTTACAGAAATCAGTTCCATACAGGTGGTGATAGCGGCAGCCAGTTGTTTCATCCAGTCCAGAGCCTTGAGCGCACTGGCGGCAGTCACATGGAACAATGCCAGAAAAGAAGGAACACTCCAAAGCTTCAGTCGTCCGGCCCAGAAGCATTTGACCATAGGCGTGGAACTGGTCTGGCTGGCAGCTGTCTGGTGTGGTATGTGTCTGGTTCATCCCCCGACTGGCATCGGTGCAATAGCAGGTGGAGTAGTGGCGTTTCTATACTATAGATGGTTTTCCACCAAAACATTTGGAGGCATCACAGGCGATCTGGCAGGCTACTTCCTGCAACTCTGCGAACTGGCAGGACTGGCAGGGGTGGTGGCTGGCAGTTGGTTCATCAAATAGACATGGCAATGGGGAATGAAAGAAGGGAAACGGAATGTATTTGATTGTAGGAGGCATGGGGCAGGGAAAGGAACACATTGCCATAGAGCAATTTGACTTGAAGCCGGAGGAAGTGTTGGATGTAGCAGAGTGCAAACTGACACCGGAAGGGGTGACGGCATTTCTGGCAGGAGAAGAAGGGCTGCGGATTCGCTGTCTGAATCATCTGCACTGTCTGTTGCGGGAGCATTGGGATAGTGAGACAGACTGGCAGGACTGGTGCAGGCAGTTGGCAAAGAGACGACCGGAACTGGTCATTTTGATGGATGAGGTGGGAAGCGGCATCGTACCCATTGAAACAAAAGAACGCAGATACCGGGAATTGGCAGGAAGGGTAGGCTGTATGCTGGCGGCACAGGCAAAGACTGTGACCAGAGTGGTGTGCGGCATAGGAGTGGTGATCAAATCATCATAAATCATTGCGAAACGGTGATGCCGGATGCTGTATCTGAAAATTTATATTTATTGAATTGCAAAACGCTCAGAAAATTTCATCAGTGCTGGCAAGGAGGCAAATATGACTTTTACAGGCTCTTGAAAACGTCGGTACTTGTAATTCGGAGACTTTACGTCTCAGAATTACTTAGTATCCGCTACGTTTTCACCGAAGCGAGAGCGTGCCTGAAAAAGTCATATTGCGTACGTAGACAGCACACCAAAACCTTTCTGCGTTTTGCATACACAAATATAAATTTTGAGATACTCGATAAAGGCGTTTCGCAATGATTGATAAAATGATAAAAGTATGGTGGTGAAACGGTATGAAACTCATCTGGATTCGACATGGGCAGACGAAGGGCAATCAGGAAAAACGGTATATGGGCAGGACAGAGGAAATGCTTTGCCCGGCAGGTATTGACCAGATACAGGAGAAGATCAGGATGGGTCAATATCCAAAGGTGGATCTGGTAGTATGCAGTCCTATGAAACGGTGCATCCAGACGGCGAAGCTGATTTATCCGGATGTGCCCTGTATCATAGAAGAAAACCTGCGGGAGTGTGATTTTGGCAGGTTTGAGGGGAAGAATTATCAGGAATTAACGGGAGATTCGGCATACCAGCAGTGGATCGACAGCAATGGCACACTGCCTTTTCCGGAGGGAGAGACAGTGGAAGGATTTAAGAAACGGACACGGGAAGGGGTTTGGTCTGCTCTGAAAAAGATACAGGCAGAGGGCTTGTGTCCCCAAACCGTTGCCTTTGTGGTACATGGGGGAACCATCATGTCTGTGATGGAGCAGTATGGTAGACCGGCACAGGACTATTATGCCTATCAGGGGCAAAAATCCATTCCAAATCGACTCTGTCGTTTGTGTTTTTGCCTGCAAAACTCAGGATTTTGCTTCGTAAAACCTTCGCGGTACAGTGACTCCTGAATAATTACGATAATACAAATATAGATTGTGAAATTTTGAGTATCTTTGAAGAATTTGATTCGAAGCGAGAGCGTGTTTTTCAAATAAAAATTTTGATGAAAGGCGTTTGGTATCATGGTTTCGCAAATGCCTATGTATGATGAAGAAAAGAGAGGAATATGAATCATTTCATCAAAGTCCTGCCCCTTTTGGCAGGTATGTTGTCAGATGCCATCATCGGGGATCCTTATGAACTGCCCCATCCGGTGCGGCTCATGGGGCGTTTCATTGGCTGGCTGGATCAGAAACTTCTTGGTCGTTGCCCAGGGGCATCCTTACGGGATGTGAAAGGGGCAAAGGGAGAAGTAAAAGAGGGAGACAGGGAACTGGCAGACAGAGACAGAAAAAAGGAATTGCGGTATGGCGTATGGATGGTGGTACTTGTGGCTGGGGTATCCACCATTCTGCCGGCAGTGTTGTTATATATAATGTATCAAATCAATCTTTGGGCAGGGGTGGCAGCAGAAAGCATCTGTTGTTGTTATCTGCTGGCAGCAAGATGTCTGCAAAAGGAAAGTACGAAAGTGTATCGTGCATTACAGGAAGGAAATCTGGAACAGGCCAGGACTGCCGTATCCATGATCGTAGGTCGGGATACGGATGTGCTGGATGCAGAAGGGGTGGCAAAGGCAGCTGTGGAAACGGTGGCAGAAAGTACCTGTGATGGGGTCACTGCCCCTCTCTTTTACATGGCATTTGGGGGTGCAGTGGGCGGTTTTTTTTACAAAGCAGTGAATACCATGGACTCTATGATTGGCTATCGAAATGTGCGGTATGTGTATTTTGGAAGGGCAGCTGCCAGGCTGGATGATGTGTTGAATTATCTGCCTTCCAGACTGACTGCTCTGCTGATGGTGGTGGCAGCTTATGTGACGGGGATGGATGGAGCCGGGGCATGGCGTATCTGGCGCAGAGACAGGCGAAAACACAAAAGCCCCAATTCTGCTCAGACAGAAGCTGCCTGTGCAGGCGCACTCAATGTCTGTCTGGCAGGCGACGGCGTTTATGGTGGAAAATTGTTGCACAAGGAAATCATTGGAGACGGCATCCGTCCGGTAGAGGCGGAAGATATTCCCCGGGCCAATCAGCTGATGTATGCCAGTGCAGGGGAAATGCTGATCGTGTCCGTGCTGGTGCGGCTGGCAGTGATATGGTTGATGTAGGGAAGGCAGCGAATATTCATGGATGGAGTTTGATTAAGAACGAATCAGATGAGACGGGAGGAAACGTGTGATGAACCATACATCCCCTTATTTACATGGAGGCGATATTTACAGCCAGCCGGTGCAGGCGGATTTTTCAGCCAATGTGAGCCCTCTGGGACTGCCGGATGGGGTGAGACAGGCATTGATGGAGTCGCTGGATGGCTGGAGCGCCTATCCAGACCCGCAGTGCAGAGAACTGGTACATGCCATTGCAAAAAAGGAGCAGGTACCGGCAGACTGGGTGGTTTGCGGCAATGGAGCCGCTGATCTGATTTACCGGTTGGTACATGTGGTGAGTCCCGGAAGAGCATTGTTGGCAGTGCCCTGCTTTTCCGAGTATGAAAAGGCGTTGGAAGAAGTAGATGCAGAAGTCTGCCATTATATCAGAAGAAAAGAAACAGGATTTGCACTGAAAGAGGATTTTCTGACCAGAATCGAGCAGGAACATGGTCTGCAAATGATTTTCTTATGCCAGCCAAACAATCCTACCGGTGATGTGATACAGCCAGCTTTGCTTGCACAGATCATATCCACTTGTGAGAAACGGCAGATCGTGCTGGTATTAGATGAGTGTTTTCTGGAATTTCTACCGGAATATGAATCGTATCATGTAAAGCCGGAGACGGCATGCGTGGTGATTTTAAAAGCCTTTACCAAGCTGTATGCCATGGCAGGACTGCGTTTAGGCTATACCTTGTGCAGTGACATGGCATTGAATGCACGGTTGCGGCAGTATGGTTCCTGCTGGAATGTATCGGTACCGGCACAGATCGCCGGTGTGGCGGCATTGCAGGAGACTGCATACGTGGACAGGGTGCGCAGGCTGGTGGCAGAAGAGCGAGATTTTTTGGGACGGGAATTGCAGAAATTAGGATTTACGGTGCATCCATCCGGTGCCAATTTTTTGTTCTTTTACAGTGCCACACCTCTGAAAGACAGGCTGCTTGAAAAGGGAATTGCCATTCGGGATTGTGCCAATTACAGAGGCTTAGAGGAAGGATATTACCGGGTGGCAGTGCGCACCAGAGTCGAAAACCAGATGCTCATTCGGGCATTACGGGAATCCATATGACAATAAGAAAGGAACCAGATACATGGCAAAAGTGATTATGATACAGGGCACTATGTCCAACGTGGGAAAGAGCTTTTTTGTGGCGGCTCTTTGCCGGATTTTTCATCAGGATGGCTATCGGGTGGCACCCTTCAAATCTCAGAATATGGCACTAAATTCTTATATTACCAGGGATGGGCTGGAGATGGGGCGTGCCCAGGTCATGCAGGCAGAGGCGGCAGGGATTGAGCCTACAGCAGCTATGAATCCGGTTTTGTTGAAACCTACCACAGATGTGGGGTCTCAGGTTATCGTCAATGGAGAAGTTCGGGGCAATATGCGTGCAGTGGACTATTTCCGATATAAAAAACAGCTGCTGCCGGAAATCATGGAAGCCTACCGGACACTGGATGAAGCATATGATATCATTGTAATCGAAGGGGCAGGCAGTCCGGCAGAATTGAATTTAAAGAAGGATGACATCGTGAATATGGGACTGGCAAAACTGCTTCATGCCCCGGTGCTGTTAGTGGGAGATATTGACAGAGGGGGGATTTTTGCCCAGCTCATTGGAACCTGTGCCTTACTGGAAGAAGAGGAACGGGCACTGATCAAAGGACTGGTGGTAAACCAGTTTCGTGGAGACCGGGCATTGTTTCAGGATGGCGTCAGGATTCTGGAAGAAAAAAGCGGTGTGCCAGTGGTGGGGGTGGTTCCCTACACAGATGTGGATTTAGAGGATGAGGACAGTCTTTCCGGTAAGTTATACAGACAGGAGAGAGGCGTCATTGACATTGCTGTGATCCGGCTGCCTCATATTTCCAACTTTACGGATTTTGATGTGTTTTCCCAGTATCCGGAGGTAGGCATCCGGTATGTAGGAAGAGCAGAAGAACTGGGCGTACCGGACTTTCTCATTTTGCCGGGAAGCAAAAGTACCATTGCAGATTTACAGTGGCTTCGGCAGAATGGACTGGAAGCCGCCCTGAAACAGTGTGTGGCTGCCGGACTCCCCTTGTTTGGTATCTGCGGTGGATACCAGATGTTAGGACAGTGGATTTCTGACCCGGAACAGACAGAAGGCGGTGGAAGGATCAGAGGACTGGAATTGCTGCCCCAGCAGACCATTTTTCAAACGGAGAAAACCCGTACCCGCATCACCGGTACCATCACCGGTGCCGGAGGGGTATTCCGTCAGTTAAATGGTCTGTCTTTTTCCGGATATGAAATCCATATGGGACGCACAGAATTTCTGGGCGGAAAGGGAAGTTCCCTTGGTATGCTGGAACATGGACAGCCGGATGGTGCCTGTGTGGGAAATGTATACGGCAGTTATATCCATGGCATCTTTGATGCCAAAGAAGTGGCAGAAGCCATTGTGTCTACACTATATGAACAAAAAGGGCTGACATGGAATGGGGAAAGCATAGACCGGCAGACCTATAAAGAACAGCAGTATGACCGACTGGCACAAGCGGTGCGGCAGAGTGTGGATCTGAAAAAAATCTATGAGATCGTGGGAGTAGAGGCGGTTTGTACACCAAACAGGTAATGGAAACATTTTTGTAACCATTCAGGGCCAATCGTTTGCCAGTCAGAAAGGCAATGCTGGATGGAAGATCAAAACGAAGGAGGGTATTGATGGGATTGTTACATTTATATTGTGGAGATGGAAAGGGAAAGACCACAGCAGCCATCGGACTTGCCATACGTGGGGCAGGTGCAGGGATGCGGGTGCATATAGTGCAGTTTTTAAAAGGACGGGAAACCGCAGAGCTTGCCATACTGGCAGGGATTCCCCAGATTACGGTCAGCCGTTGTGAAAAGGACTATGGATTTACCTGGAGTATGACATCGGAAGAGAAGGAAGCCATCACACTGGAACACAATCGGCTTTTGACAGAAGCAGTGCAGTTGGAGACATCTGGAGAGGTACAGATGCTCATCTTAGACGAGTTTGTCAGTGTGTACCGGCAAGGACTGTTAGACAGAGCGCTGGCAGAGCACTTGATTCTGCAAAAACCCCCGGCATTGGAATTGGTACTTACCGGACGAAACCCGGATGAAAAGTGGATCAGGGCAGCAGATTATGTCAGTGAAATCCGTGCAGTGAAGCATCCTTATCAAAAGGGAATTGGAGCACGATATGGGATTGAATATTGAAAGACCAGGTATCTTTTATACAGTCAATAAACCATTAATTATTCCATATCTGGTAGTGACAAAATACAAAAATAATGTTAAACTATAAATAGAAAAAACAAAAGAGAAGTCTCTTTATTTGGCATTAGAACAACCTGTCGGGTATGCAATGGAGATTAATGATATTATCGTTGAATTTGTACAAAAAGCATCACCGTATTTGTTGTTTGCTGAGGATTATGGTAATATGAAGTTCTATTATGATTATGCCAATTATGGATTTTTTGAAAATGAAACCGTCATATGCTTTGAGTTGGAGGGGTAACTTTTATTATTGGAAGCAGAAAACATAAATAACAATGTGTCAATAAATACAGTTTAGCCAGGGGTTAATCCACAGTTACAAAATTATGGACTTCTTATAATGATTGCACAATTAAGGTTCGTCCATATTATAAGTAAAGGAGGAGGGGATTGTAATGAAAAAATGGCTACAGGGTATCGCCGTTTCTATTGGGGATAGGGATTGTGCAATTAAGCGGATGTATGTGGATGACAGCGTCCAGGGATGGTGTACAGGCAGATTCGGTTGCAGAGGTGACCGAGATGACATCATTAGAAGAAAAAGAAACAGAATCCGAACCTGCTATGTATGAGGCAGTAGAGTCAGAAGAACGTGTACTGGAATCCACGGGTCATCCTACGGTAACAGAGCCAACTGGTTATCCAGAGGGAGAGTTACAGTTCATTTCCGTATTTCATGATGGAAACTTGTATGTGCAGGATACCAGAAGGACGATTACCAAGGATGAATTCTCGAATATGGACGTGACAGCACTTGGAACAGTGGTAAGAATAGACAATAGTGTGGTTCCGGGAGAGGAACTGGTTGCAAGCCAGCTTCCTGTGGAAACGGTGATTTGGAAGGATGATGAGAAACCTTATCTCTATGCTTACATAGAGGGAGATGATCCATATGTGATACGATTATGTGAGGAAGAAGATTGAGAAAAAGAATTAGGGGCAGGAGTATTTGGATACTGTTGTCCTTTTTGATGAAAATGGAATCAGATTTCTCCATCAAGTAAAAGCTAAGTAAAGATGTGGCTTCACGTGCAGATGAAATTGGAAAGAGGCTAGACATAATTCCCTATATTTTGTAGAAAAAAAGGTGCCTGCTCTCTCATCTGTCTATTGACAATCGAAAGTAATTGTAATACAGTAGTGTTGTATCATTGGCTGCTCTGGAAAATTTGAAATAGTCCGAAAAGAAAAAGAGTTTGGTACTTCTTTTTTACAAAAACAGGGAGAGATCAGGGGAATTTCAGGTAAGGTGCAGGTTGTGATACAGGTGATGCCGGAAGCAGGAGAGATTCTGCGGCAGCGCTATCACAAAAATGATGAAACAGGGAGTATAAGGAAATGAAACGAAATGTGCTGGAGTGGCTGGAAACCACTGCGGCTGGTTTTCCTGACAAGGTGGTCTTTTCTGACCAGAATAGAAGCATTACGGCAGCCTTTGTGCAGGAATGCGCAAGGGCCATTGGCAGTTCTATCGCAGAAAAAGGCATTTGCAGAAAACCGGTTGCGGTGATTTCCGGTCGTCATGTTCTGACACCGGTGACGTATTTGGGAGTGGTGTACAGCGGATGTTTTTATGCACCCATTGACAGCAGCCTGCCGGTGGCACGGATCAATCTGATTCTGGATACGTTACAGCCTGCATTGATTTTGACAGACAGGGTCAATGCAGAACTGCTTTCTCAGTTGGCATATGAAGGGAAGACGATGATTGCAGAGGAAGCAATGGCGCATCCCATTCATATGGAACAGTTAGAGGCGATCAGACGGTTTGCAGTAGAGACCGATCCGTTATATGTGATCTTTACCTCCGGTTCCACCGGACGGCCAAAGGGGGTCATCACATCCCATCAGTCTCTCATGTGTTACATAGAGGCGTATACCAAGGTGATGGAGATTACAGCAGAGGATGTGCTGGGGAATCAGTCACCATTAGATTATATTGCAGCGATCCGTGATATTTATCTGCCTTTGTATCGGGCTTGTTCTATGGTCATCATTCCAAAGGAATATTTTATGACACCGGCAGTGTTGTTTGACTATATGAACACCCATCATGTGACGGCAGTGGGATGGAGTGTGTCGGCATTGACCGTACCGGCGTCTCTTGGGGCATTTGCCCATGGAAGACCGGAGTATTTGCGGAAAGTCTGCTTTTCCG
>ONWL01000321.1:1912-3214 GCA_900321525.1 uncultured Eubacteriales bacterium | reverse complement strand
TGCGGAAGGTTGCACTCGAGCATCTCGTCTATAGTGTATACAGGTTTGTGCTCTACTATCTCATATTTGATTTTGCTGTCATCAAGCAGCTTTACTATGTCTTCTTTTGTAATTTCTGCATTTTCTGCCGGTGTACCGCCTACCAGATCCTCTTTGCTGCAACGGGTATAGCCAAACTGTTCCGGGGTGATCTCATAGGACAGGAACCAGCCATCCTTTACCTCGCAGACAGAGGTAGGTGCGCTCATGGAAATTTCATCCAGCTTGTCCTGACCAAATACTACCATGCCACGCTTGACACCTAACTTTGCCATTACCTGTGCCAGCGGCTCCACCAATTCCTGTTCATAGACACCCATCAGTTCCATGTTGGCACCTGCCGGATTGGTCAGGGGACCAAGAATGTTGAACACTGTGCGGATTCCAAGTTCCTTCCGAACTGGTGCTACGTATTTCATTGCCAGGTGATAATTCTGGGCAAACAGGAAACAAATGTTGATTTTCTGTAACAGTTCTGTACTGCGTTCTGCCGGAATGGTGATTTTTACGCCCAGTGCCTCTAATACATCTGCTGCACCGGACTTACTGGATGCTGCTCTGTTGCCATGCTTTGCCACCGGTACACCGGCAGCCGCGATCACCATGGAAGCAGTGGTGGAGATGTTAAAGGAGTTGGCACCGTCACCGCCAGTTCCTACGATTTCCAGTACGTCCATGTCGTGAAGCAGCTTGACACAATGCTTTCGCATACCGGTGGCAGATCCGGTGATTTCATCGATGGTCTCTCCCTTCATGGCAAGGGCGGTCAGGTAGGAGGATGTTTGAATCTGGCTGGTCTTCCCATCCATAATTTCGTTCATCACTTCATATGCCTCTTCGAAGGTCAGATCCTGTTTCTTTGATAATTTCAAAATGGCTTCTTTGATCATAATGGTCCTCCTGATTGTTCCAATAAAATTTTTCATAATGGTACGTCCGTCCGGGGTCATGACAGATTCCGGATGGAACTGTACCCCATATACCTGTAAAGAATGATGTTCCACTGCCATCACTTCTCCGTCTTCTGTCCATGCAGTGACTTGCAATTCCTCCGGCAAGGTGTTTCTGTCGGCAGCAAGAGAGTGGTAACGAGCCACGGAAAACGGAGTCTGGATGCCCTGAAACAGCACGCTGTCTTTGGATGTCTGGACAAAAGAAGATTTTCCATGCATCAACTCTTTTGCATAGGTGACAGTGGCGCCAAAAGCCTGGCAGATGGCCTGATGCCCCAAACAGACTCCAAAGATGGGGATGATGCCCTTT
>ONWL01000321.1:0-1907 GCA_900321525.1 uncultured Eubacteriales bacterium | reverse complement strand
CTTCCGGGTCCTGGAGAAAGTACGATGGCTTCCGGTTTCATAGCTGCGATTTGTTCTACGGTTTTTGCATCATTTCGAATGACTTCCACCTTAGGACCTATGCTGCCTAAAAGCTGGTATAGGTTGTAAGTAAAACTGTCATAATTGTCGATCAACAAAATCATAAAAGGCCTCCTTCTGCCTGCTTTAAGGCGTTGATCACGGCTCTTGCCTTATTCTGGCATTCGTCAAATTCTTTTTCCGGCACACTGTCGGCTACGATACCGGCACCGGACTGTACACAGATTCTTCCACGCTTCTTATATGCAAGACGGATGGCAATACACACGTCCAGATTGCCGGAAAAATCCAGATAGCCGATGGCACCACCGTAAATACCTCTGCGCCGTTGTTCCAGTTCATGGATGATCTCACAGGCACGCAGCTTTGGGGCACCGGATAAGGTACCTGCCGGTAAAATAGAGTCTACAGCGTCCAGTGCATCTTTATCTGGTGCGATTGCTCCCCTTACAGTAGAGCCGATGTGCATCACGTGAGAGTAATACTGAATCTGACAATATTTTTCTACTTCTACGGTGCCAAGCCGACTTAATTTGCCGATGTCATTTCGTCCAAGGTCTACTAACATATTGTGCTCGGATAATTCTTTTTCATCCTGTAACAGTTCTGTGCTCAGTGCCTGATCTTCTGCAGCATCCTTTCCCCGAGGACGGGTGCCTGCTAACGGAAAGGTATGGAGAATGCCATCTTTCAGACTCACCAGTGTCTCCGGAGAGGCACCGGCAATCTCGATGTCATCACTGGAAAAGTAGAACATATAAGGAGACGGATTGGTGGTTCGCAGCACACGATAGGTGTCAAACAGACTTCCTTCTGCCTCTGCCTCCATAGGGTTGGAGATGACCGCCTGGAAAATGTCTCCTTCCCGAATGTAATGCTTTGTTTGTTCTACCATTTCATAGTAGCGTTCTCTGGAAAAATGAGGGGTCATTTCACCTTTCAGACGAAGGGGGCGGAAGTTTGCCTTGGCATTGCTCCGCAGCAGACGCTCCATTTCATCTAAATGCTCAATGGCTCTTTGATAAGATGCTTCTAGATCATCGGTATACACGCCGGTAATCAGGATGAGTTTCTGGCGGTAGTGATCAAAGGCAATGACCTGATCAAACAGCATGAGATCCGCATCCCGGAAGGTATCGTCCTCTGCAGCAGTTAGTTGTAACGTGGGCTCTGCATAGCGAATATAATCATAAGAGAAGTAACCCACCAGACCGCCGGTAAATGGGGGCATACCTTCGATTTTGGGACTTTTGTACTGTTCCATAATTTCACGGAAGACTTCCTTTGGGTGGCTTGGATGACGTACTTCTTCAGTGGAAGTCCCCTCTTCGTCAGAAGTTCGGATGGTGACGGTACCGCTGTTTACGGTGATTTCCAAAGCTGGAGAGTAGCCTAAGAAGGAAAATCTGCCCCAGTTACGGGAATCATCCGCACTTTCCAGTAAATAGCAGTGCTTGCTGGCAGCACGGATGGTCCGCATCACCTCAATGGGGGTGAAACTGTCTGCGAACAGTTCCCGGCATACCGGAATTCGTTTATAGGCACCGGTCTGTGCCAGTTTGGTAATGTGATTCAAATCTGGATACATAGAAAACCTCCATTCTAACTATACAAGTAAACTAATTAACTCAGAGATATGCTTGTTTTGCTTTGTCATATCCCGCTTGGCTTTGAGTAAAATCAGGAAAATTTCATTACACAAAAAACGCCCCTGACAGCATATACCAATGGTATATACCATCAAGGACGATACTTACTTACAAAAGTGTCGCGGTGCCACCTTGATTCATGAATGATTCATTCATGCACTCTGTAGGATACCAACATATCCCCGGCAACTGACGTAT
>ONWL01000018.1 GCA_900321525.1 uncultured Eubacteriales bacterium | reverse complement strand
TTGAAATGCCCATTTGCCCATCCGGTCTGCCTGCCGGATTCCCTGCCAGGAAACCGGTCGTGGTGCCCCAAACCGCTCTGCAGCTGCATAAGGCACCCCATAAAAAGTAAGCACATCCCGTCCATCTGCACCTGTGCGAACCCGTCCCTCCAGACTGCCGCAGGACAATGCCACAACCGGGTGGGCTTTCTCCAGTAACATCTGTTTTTTATTTTGTTCTACATGTTCATTCATCTGTTCCTTCTCCAATCTATATGGTTTTGATTCCCCTCAAATTTGTATTTTACAGTTGCACGTTCATCCGGTCAACCAATTTTCCGGAAATCAAACCATCCATTCCCATAGATCACAAACCGCCTCTTCCAAAAGGCATATCCTGGTATCACCCATCCACTTTGTTCTTTCTGTGATTTGTGGTAATTGATGAAAATTCTTAAATTTCCTTAAAATTTTGATAATCTTTTTATATTGTGCATTTTTTTTCATGGTATTAATATAAGAAAGGAGTACTGGGTTTACCGGATGCATACGTGCTGTGGGATTGCACATGCAGCGTATTTGTCTGCGAAACCAGAACCACATACAGAATCGGAATGACTGTCACAGCCATTTCAGAATGGAGTACCTATGAGCAACGATAAGTTGAAACCGATGCTTTTCTCTAATATGAAAAGCTACACGAAAGCACAATTTTTACACGATCTGATTGCCGGTATCATCGTGGCGATCATCGCACTGCCCCTGTCTATTGCACTGGCGCTGGCTTCCGGTGTAGGACCACAACAGGGTATTTACACCGCCATCGTAGCCGGATTTCTGATTTCCTTCTTTGGCGGAAGCCGGATTCAGATTGCGGGTCCTACTGCCGCATTTGCTACCATTGTAGCCGGTATCGTGGCACGAAACGGCATGGATGGTCTGGTCCTGGCCACCATACTGGCAGGTATCATCATGATCATCTTCGGTCTGCTCCGCTTAGGCCGTCTGATCCGTATCATTCCTTATACCATTACCACCGGTTTTACTGCCGGTATTGCGGTTACCATCGTCATCGGGCAGCTGAAAGACTTCTTTGGACTGACTTATGCAGCAGGCCTGTCTCCCATTGAAACCACAGAAAAGATTTCTGCCTTCTTCGCATCTATTTCTACTGTAAATGTACAGGCAGTGATCGTGGGACTGGTCTGCCTGGCAATCCTGATCTTTTATCCAGGTCTGTGCCGCAAGATTCCAAATCAAAAAGTGGCACATATTGCCGGTGTGGTTCCACCATCCCTGCTGGCTGTCTTTGCCGGTATTTTCATGGTAAAGGGACTGGGCATGCAGGTGAACACCATCGGAGATCTGTACACCATCAGCAGTGCCCTGCCTGCCTTCCATGTACCGTCTTTCAATCTGTCTATGCTGCAGTCTGTGATGTCCGACGCATTTGTCATTGCCATTCTGGCATCCATCGAGTCACTGCTGTCCTGTGTAGTTGCTGATTCCATGATCAATTCCCATCATCGTTCCAATATGGAACTGATCGCACAGGGAATCGGAAATATCGGCTCTGCATTATTTGGCGGTATTCCAGCCACCGGTGCCATCGCCCGTACTGCTGCCAATGCCAAAAATGGGGGACGAACCCCGGTAGCCGGTATGGTACATGCCATCGTCCTGCTGCTGGTACTGGTGGTGCTGATGCCATATGCCGCACTGATTCCCATGCCCACCATCGCAGCCATCCTGTTTATGGTTGCCTATAACATGTGCCAGTGGAGACCTTTTGTACATCTGTGCAAAACAGCCCCAAAGAGTGATGTGATCGTACTGGTGTTGACTTTTGTACTGACGGTTGTCTTCGACCTGGTGGTTGCCATTGAGTTTGGTATGCTGTGCGCCGTTTTACTGTTCTTAAAGCGGATGAGCGAACAGACCGAAGTACATAGCTGGAAGTATGTAGAGCAGGACGAGGAAGATGCACAGGCAGATCCGGACAGCATCAGCCTGCGCAAAGTTCCCCGCCATGTTCGTGTATACGAAATCAACGGACCGTTGTTCTTTGGCGCCACTTCCTGTATTGCGGATATTTCCGTGAAGGAATACACCACCTGCCTGATTCTCCGTATGAGAAGTGTACCGGCCCTGGATGCCACAGCCCTGCGTTCTCTGGAAGATTTGTATGCCCGCTGTAAGGCACATGGCATTACGATTCTGTTCTCTCATGTAAATGAACAGCCCATGCACACCATGGAAAAAGCCGGTTTTGTAGAACTGGTGGGAAAAGAAAACTTCTGTGACCATATCGATGCGGCACTGGAGAGAGCTGCACAGTTGAGGTAAGGGGAATGCCGGGCATTCCAAACCGCCACTTTCTTGAAGTGCTGACAGCGTGCGCAACCCGCCTTTCAAAGGCACGCTTTCATCTTCTTTGAAGTGCTGCCTTCGAAAGACATATTTGCCTTCCTTGCCAGCACTCATGAAATTTTTGAAGCGTTCCTATGAAAGACCAATTTATTCTACTTGTCAGCACAATCCACATCTGCAATCCGGCGTTTTGAAATGCTGGATTCAATCATTCACATACCTGCACTACTTCCCTGTGCAGCTTTCGCATATATTCTGGAAAGAGGAAAGAGAGAAGCTTGACGGCTATAGCCGTTTTGCTTCTCTCTTTTGATCTGATGTGATATCAATTCCTAACTATTCCATATGCAATCCACACGTTTCGCCACATTTTTTATCTATTTTTTGACATCAAATAATTGTCTGATATGCATGTCTCACACATTATTTTACAATCGTAACTGCCCGATACATTCGCAAAATAATAACTGCTGAACAATTATTTAACAATCACATACTCCTCCAACTCATCAAACTGTTCCCCATAAGGTTTTGCTCCCGGATAGCAGTTGGTCTGACAGATGAGTTTTAACATGTTCCGAGCCGCATGCTGGAGTTCGCCTATGGTGAGTGGATAGACTTCTGCCTGATCTGTGCTGTTTACTGCCTGTATGATGCCGTGGATATCGGACTGGGCACCTGGCATAGTCAGTTCATTGCCTGCTTTCACGCAGCCTGCTGGAGAAGCATCTTTGTATTTCCGCTCCACGCTATCCTGAAAAATAGTGCCGGTGGTGCCCCAGTCGGTCATCACCATCCCGGCAAAACCCCACTCATCCCGCAGCACAGCAGTCAGCAGATCGTAATGATTTGCCGTGTG
Organism: uncultured Eubacteriales bacterium; assembly: GCA_900321525.1. Taxonomy (GTDB): domain Bacteria; phylum Bacillota; class Clostridia; order Lachnospirales; family Lachnospiraceae; genus UBA2942. The sequence continues at coordinate 10,016 of ONWL01000018.1, read as the reverse complement.
GATGCCGTTCAACAGGTTATAAGAAGACATGATAGACATGGGCTGGCTGGCTTTCACACAGATCTCAAATCCTTTTAGGTAAATCTCCCGCAGCGCCCGCTCACTGACATGGCTGTTGCTGTAGAGACGATTGTCTTCCTGGTTGTTGGCTGCAAAGTGTTTGATGGTAGTGCCGATGCCCGGATGAGATTGTACCCCCTTCGTATCTGCCGCCGCACAAAGCCCGCTGATGAGGGGATCTTCCGAATAATACTCAAAATTCCGCCCGCACATGGGATTTCTGTGTATATTCATCCCCGGTGCCAGCCACAGTGTCACATGAAATTCTTCCATTTCCTCCCCTACCATATCACCGCACTCCCGGATCAATTCCAGATCCCATGTCATAGCCAGCAAGGTGGCAATGGGAATGGCAGTACAGTACTGATAGTAGTGGATGCTGTCCGATCCTGGTTTGGAACCCGGCACTTGCATGCCTTCCATGAGTTTTTCCAAGCCCGGCATAGGCAGTACCTGGGACTGGATCAGTTCCCCATCCGGTGTGGTCAAAAATTCTTTTTGCAGACGCAGTCCTGCCGGTCCGTCTGCCATGTTCACATCACCGGAACCGGTTCCACCTTTTACCGTATGTCTGGCCCCATTGCCATACAAGGCAATCTTTCTGGTGGTATCCGTCACCGGTAACACTCCGTCATTCTCCAATAACACCATTCCCTGTGACGCAATCTTGCGGACACGCTCCATATTCCGCTGTTCCCGTTCACTGACTGCATCCGTTCTCGCCCCATAATACTTCGCCATGCACCCTCCTGTCTGCATATCTGGCATTGTCGCATTGCATTTACTGTAATCCAATTATAACATCTGCCTATATACGTCATATTTTTCATGTTTTTATTATACTTTTTCCACAAGAAAAGTGCAATCCATTTTGCCAAATTAGCAGGTTTTCAAGGATACATCGAACAGGCCATCCACAAAAAATTTCCCACAACCTGAGCAGTTGCGTATGATCCAAATGTATGATACCATTTTTGAAGATTCTATAGTATACTATAATGAGACACAATTGCTTTACTGCGTGGAGGATCAGAAAAACATGTTTCAATTACTTCTGGCAATCATTTATCTGGCTTTTATCAGTCTGGGACTGCCGGATCCACTGCTTGGCGCCGCATGGCCTGCCATGCACGATGAACTGGGAGTACCGGTTTCTTATGCCGGTGCCATTTCCATGATCATTGCCATAGGAACCGTCTTCTCCAGTCTGCAAAGTGACCGGTTGACCAAATGGCTGGGCACTGGCAAAGTCACTGCCATCAGCGTGGCGACCACTGCCATGGCGCTGTTTGGGTTTTCTAACAGCCACTCTTTCTGGCAGCTGTGCCTGTGGGCGATCCCTTACGGACTGGGCGCCGGCAGTGTAGATGCGTCCCTGAACAATTATGTAGCCCTTCATTATGCCAGCCGGCATATGAGCTGGCTTCATTGTATGTGGGGCGTAGGCACTTCCATCGGACCGTATGTCATGGGACATGTCCTTACAGGGGGCATGTCCTGGAACACCGGCTACCGCCTGATCGGGTTCTTACAGATCGGGCTTACCCTGATCCTGCTGTGCAGTCTCCCTCTCTGGAAGAAACCGCCTAAAGTGGTGGACGCACAGACCGGGGAGCTGGTCGTTTCTAAGCCTTTGACGTTACAGGAAATCCTGAAAATCCAGGGTGTCAAGGAAGTCATGCTGGCATTTTTCTGCTACTGTGCATTGGAACAGACTGCCATGCTCTGGGGCAGCAGTTACTTTGTGGGGCGCTGTGGACTGGATGCTGACCGTGCCGCCACCCTTGCCAGCATGTTTTGTATAGGCATTACAACAGGGCGTGCCATCAGCGGTTTTCTCACCATCCGCTTTGATGACAAAACCATGATCCGCATGGGAGTGGGCATCATCCTGCTTGGCATCGTATGCATGTTCCTGCCTTTTGGCACACCTGCTGCCATGACTGGTCTGATTCTGGTGGGACTGGGCTGTGCACCCATCTACCCTTGTGTGATTCACTCCACCCCTGCTTACTTTGGAGCAGATAAATCCCAAGCCATCATCGGTATCCAGATGGCCAGCGCTTATGTGGGTACCTGCCTGATGCCGCCCATCTTTGGTCTGATTGCAGGACATGTCAGCGTGGCATTGCTGCCGGTGTATCTGCTGGTGATTCTGGTGATACTGGGTGTGATGCATGAGAGATTGGTGAGGAAGAAAGGGTAAGGGATTTTGACGGATCATTTTCTTTTTTTCTCACCGTCAAACCTTTCACCGCCTAAACCCGGATACACATCATTTGCATGCCGTTCTTCGTCACAGCTTTGTATGTCTGTCACACAGTTCACAAAATCCCTCCTGTTCAGTGTCCGTATACTGCCCTTGCACCTGCAAATGCTGCACCTTCACTGCCGAAAGCTGCCACGTTCTTGCCCTCTGCCAAATTGACGCCTGCATGCTCCGCTGCACAGGTAGCCTTCTGCTGCATGGTCTCAATACCATTATAATAAACTCTGGTACCATTGATCACTGCTGAATCTCTATGGGCATTGGCTAGATCTGCCTGTACTACGCTGGCATAAGAAGCCCAGTTTGGTCTTTTTACAATTCCGTCTCTATTTTTTGTTTCATATATGCGCTGGCGAATTGATAAAAATCCTGCACCTGCATGGATGCATTGGAACTGGTGCAAGTCAGGATCAGACTTCGCTGACAGTCAGGACTGTCAATGGGCAGAAGCACCAGCTCTTTTCTGGAAAACGTGCCCCAGGAATACGCCGGCCAAAATCCCACCCCCAAGCCGGCCGCAATCAGATCATGGACGGTGGCAGGACTATCACTTTCAAAGATAATATTCGGGGTAAAACCGGCCTGCCGACAATATCCATCACAAATATTGCGCAGCGCCTTAGATCCTGCCAGACTGATGAAATCCGCATCTGCCACTTCTGTTAACGCAATGGATGGCCTGCCGGCATAAGGGGAACTGGCCGGCACCGCAAGATAAATATTTTCCTGAAATACCTGCTGCTCTCCCGATGCTCCGGCGGCTTCCTCTGCCTTTGCCACAGTGGAGATCACAAGATCGCATTCTGGATTGGCTTCATTCTGCATCAATTGAAACATACATTCCGGCCGCTGTTTTTTGTATGCGATCAGTATTTCTGTCATCAGCAGAGATGCCGCCAACACATTCAGCCGGATAAGATTGCTTTGATTGCCGGACAAACGAAACAATTCTTCCTTCATGGTGTCCAACTGTGAAAATACTTTCTCCAAATGGGCAGCCACTACTTTTCCATACGGATTGAGCACGACACCCCTGCCTTTCCGATCAAACAATTTCACCCCCAGTTCTTCTTCCAGCCGGTGTACTGCCTGGGTCAGGGCAGGTTGCGCCACATTTAATTGTCTGGCAGCTTTTGTCATATGTTCATACCGGGACGCGATATAAAAATAATACAACTGTGTCAGTTCCATATGATCTCCTTTCTGCTGATATATCATTCTAGGCAATTGCGAAACTCCTTAAACAAACTATAAAATAGATTTTACATCAGATTTTTTTTCATTAAAAACTTTGTAAAATGCCGGTACTTTATTCTCGCTGGCAATAAGTCAGGCTGACAAGCTTGCTTGTCAATTTGACGAATGCCGCACGTGCCAAATATCCAATTGCCAATGGTTCTATTGATACAAAATATATTATCTATTATTTTTCTTTCATAACATCTACATTATGATTTTCATCACCATTGTATATTTGATTTTTCCAAAAATCAAGTCTATACTAAGAAAGGTTTGACCGGAAAAAACTTTGATTCCATCCATTGCAGCATCCGGTTTTACAGGCAGCGCCGTGTCCGGCTGCACAGACCCTCTGGTGTCTCTGTGTTTTCCCTTCCGTCTTTCACTGTCCTGTTAGAAACCAAATGCAGCAGATGATTCCTGCTTCAAGTAGAATTCGATGCTGCTGCACAAAATCTATATCAACAAATCAATTGGATTGGAGAATGTTATGGAAGTCTTTTTCACCTCACTGAATCAAATGTGTATGGTCTTTTTGTTTATCATTGCCGGTTTTATTTTGAAACGAAAAGCGCTGGTTCCGAAAAATACAGGCAGTGTCTTGTCTAAGTTAGAAAGCCAGCTGCTGCTTCCAGCATTGATCTTAAACACCTTTATGACCAGATGCTCTCTTTCCAATCTGGCTTCTAAAACCACCTTGCTTCTTTACAGTGTGGTGATCTTCCTTCCAATTACAGTAGTTGCCTTCTGGGTAGGCAAACGGTTTTCTGCCAAATCGTTCCATCAAAGACTGTACCGTCATGCATTCATTGTATCCAATTATGGATTTATGGGCAATGCGCTGGTGCTTGGAATCTTTGGAGAAGAGGCTCTGTTTGACTATATGATGTTTACCATTCCGTTAAACATCCTGACTTTTTCCGTCTGCGTGTCCTGGCTGATCCCCAATCAGGACAAGTCCAGCAATGCCTTCAACTTAAAAGCCCTGTGCAATCCCATCTGTATCGCACTGGCTCTTGGCATCTTGTTGGGTGTGACCCAGATCCCGCTTCCGCCGTTTTTCACGTCTGCGGTTTCTGCCATTGCCAACTGTATGTTCCCTGTGGCCATGCTGCTGACTGGTATGATCGTGGGCGGATTTGGCCTGCGCAAGCTGATGACCATCAAAAAGGTATATGTCATCTCACTGCTGCGTCTGGTGATCATTCCTGCCATTGTGACCATTATTTTAAAACTGCTGCATACCAGCGATAATGTGATCCTGGTGACGCTGTGTGCATTGTCCATGCCAATCGGCATGAATGTGATCATCTTCCCAGCCGCATACGGCAGAGATACCACTGTAGGCGCCAGCATGGTGCTGGTTTCCCATGTACTGGCGTTGGTTACCATTCCGCTGATGTTTACACTGTTCTTATAAGAGATAGCTTTTGCTTGGTACTTCGTTCTAAGTCATTTTTTCAGGCATCTCTTATTTGTTCTGATGTCTTTGCTACATAGATGCGCCTGCTGCCAAGAAACCGTACAGGCGCATCTTTTTGCATGATCCACCGGCACTTCTCACAGGCGTATTTCCCTTCTAATTGGGTGAGAACATGTTTCTGTCAGGCAATAAAAATTTTACATGGCAAAAAGAGGCAGATCCTGCATCAAACAGAATCTGCCCTATATGTAATCAGTATTTTATATTATAAAAATGTAACAACCAACTGCGTGGCAATGACCACTGCAACCAAAGCGATCGGATAAGTAGATGCATACGCAGAAGCCACGTCATCTGTACCGGAGACACTGATCAAAGTACCAAGTGCAGGTGTACTGGTCATACCACCTGTAATGGAACCTAAGTTGTTTAACAGGCTCAGTTTTAATACATACTTTGCAATGACAAATCCAATAATCAATGGCAGCAATGTCATAAATGCACCATATACAAACAGAATTGGACCATACTCAGACAGTGTTGTCACAAACTTTGCACCGCCTTCTACGCCGGCGCCGATCAAAAACAGCATCAGTCCCAATTCCTGGAATGTTTTTAATACATTTTTCTGAATCTGGAAACTTACCTTTCCTGCATGTCCAAAATGACCAAACAACAAGGCAGCCAACAATACACCACCGGTATTGCCCAGAGAAAAGCTTGCGCCGCCTGGCAGCGGAATGGTGATTCCTCCGATCAGCACGCCTGCAATGGCCGCCATAAAGAATACGCCAAATCCCTGAGGATCAATCTCCAACATCTTCTCTGGCAGTTTTTTGGACACAGCTGCTCCATCGTCTACTACCACAAGCGCTTTACGCTCCTGCTCCATATTCACCTTCATCAGTTTTGGAACCAACTGCACGAATAATACCACTCCAATCACACCAAATGGATAGGCAATCCCGTATCCAACGGATACTTCATCTACAGAACCTCCCAATGCGGAAATTGCCTCTTTGGCAGATGAGAAACCTGGTGTACTGGTCAATGCACCGGAAAGCATACCGGCTGCCAATCCTGCATCCACATTGGTGCATACTGTTACGATGACACAGGCCAGTGTACCAGCTGCGATAATCACAAGCCCCAAAAATACATAAGACTTGGCATTTTTCTTCAGATTACTAAAAAAGTTTGGTCCCGCAATAAAACCAACAGAAGCCACAAACAATACCAAACCGATATTTTGTACAAATTTGGGCATTTCAATGGCAAAAATAGAATTGGGCATGGCTGTGCTCAAATGACCGGCAACCAATGCAATAATAAATACTCCTGCCGTTCCAAGAGAGATTCCTTTGATTTTGATTCTGCCCAGAAGATAACCGACTACAGCAATCAAAAAAACATTAAACAGCACCAACGTGCTAGATTTCAACACAAAAAAAGATGTGATGATATCCATGTTGTCCTCCATTCTGAAGCATCAAAACTTCGTATATAATTGGTCATATTAATTATCAAACCATACTAAAATTACAACTTTTTTCGACACAATGCAAGCCATTTTTGCAAAATCGGCATTGTGCCAAAATCTGCACACAGAAACCCGCAATTCTTGTTCAAAAGAATTGCGGGTTTGATTTGTATTCTTTTTTCGTAACTGTTCAGTACCCTCACAGTTACGGGCAAAAATCCATTCCAAATCGACTCTGTCGTTTGTGTTTTTGCCTGCAAAACTCAGAATTTTGCTCCGCAAAACCTTCGCAGAATCGTATTACTTTCTTCTATAATCCGGCAGTAACTGTGGAGAAACCAGATCGGTTACGATACCAGCATCTGCACATTCCTTTGCATATGCATCTACATGTGCCAGTGTCAGCTTGCCAAGGGTGACTTCCTTGCACTTCTTACCTGCCTGCTGGCCTGCGTTACGACCAAATACGATGATATCCAACAGGGAGTTACCCATCAGACGGTTACGTCCATGGATACCGCCTACTGCCTCACCTGCTACATACAGGTTTTCTACGCCGGACATGCCGTCTGGTGTGATCTTGATACCACCATTCTGATAGTGCAGTGTCGGGTAGATGACGATCGGCACCTTTCTCATATCGATGTCGTATCTTAAGTACATACGCAGCATACCTGGCAGTCTCTTCTCCAGAGTACCTTCGCCGTGGATGGCGTCGATCATTGGGGTATCCAGCCAGATACCGTCACGCAGTGGGGTATGGATACCGTTTCCTCTTGCTACCTCACGGATGACGCCGGAAGCTGCCACGTCACGGGTTTCCAGTGGATGCATGAATGCCTCACCGTCTTTGTTACAGAACATAGCGCCCATGGAACGAACCTTCTCTGTTACCAATGCGCCGTAAATCTGTGCCGGGAATGCCACGCCAGTTGGGTGATACTGTAAGGTATCCTGGTATAACAGTTCTGCGCCTGCACGATACGCCAGCACCAGACCGTCTGCGGTTGCACCGTAGTGGTTGGAGGTTGGGAATCCCTGATAGTGCATACGACCTGCACCACCGGTTGCGATGATGACAGTCTTTGCTCTTGCTACCATGATCTCCTTGGTTTCCAGATTCATCAGCACGGCACCAGCTGCCTTGCCTTCCTCATCCTTGATGATCTCAATGGCTACCGTGAACTCAATCACCGGAATACCTCTGTTGATGACCTCATCACGAAGCACACGCATGATCTCTGCACCGGAGTAGTCTGCCGCTGCATGCATTCTCTTTCTGGAAGTACCGCCGCCGTGGGTGGTCACCATCACGCCGTTCTCATCTTTGTCAAACAGCACGCCCAGATGATCCAGCCAGTTCACTGCTGCAGGACCTTCTGTTACTAACTTCTTTACCAGTTCAGGCACGTTCTTGAAATGTCCACCGCCCATTACATCCAGATAATGCTGCTGTGGAGAGTCATTTTCTTTGTCTGCTGCCTGGATACCGCCCTCTGCCATCATGGTGTTGGCATCACCGATACGCAGCTTGGTTACGATCATGACATCTGCACCTGCTTCGTTTGCCTCGATGGCTGCAGAAGAACCGGCTCCGCCGCCGCCGATAACCAATACTTCACAGTCATAATCCGGATGCTCCAGATCGATGTCCATTCCCTTGATGCGGCTGTTTGCCTGTAACAGGGCATTCAATTCCTTTGGTGCCATCTGACCTTTGTTTGGTCCTACGATGATCTCTTCAAAGCTTTCCTTGTTATAATCCGGATGATACTGCTCTAACAAAGCATCTTTTTCATCAGCGGTCATACGTCTTGGCTCATTTGCCATACGCTCTGCTCTGGTTGCCTCTACCTTTTTGATAGATTCGAGCATTTCCTCGGTATATGGTAAACTCATCTTGATTTCCCCCTTATTTCTCGATCTCTCTGTTGTTGTACATGTCCTTCAGCTCTTCTACAGACTTGCCCATGATCTCTGCTACCGCATCATCAAATACGCCATTTGCAATGTCTTCTACACGCTTGGTCAGGTGCTTTGCCTCAGGCTTGATGTACTTACCGGTCAATCTTCTTGCCAGAAGGGCTACCTGCGGATGGGAGATACCGGCAGGACATCTGGTGGAACATACCCCACACATGACACAGTCAAAAGATGCCTCTGCGCACTTCTCGTACTCGCCCCGCTGTGCATATGCAATGTACTGCATAACCTTTAACTGCTGTGTACAAGCCTTGGTACATGCGTTACAGCCTACGCAGGCATAAATCTCCGGATATAACTGCATCATGATCTCTTCTGTTGGCTTGATCTCTTCGATGCTGTAAATCTTCTTCTCTAACGGGAAGTAAGGGATGGATGCCACATACATATTGTCTGCAACCTGTGTGGAACAAGCCAGACAGCCGTGGAGCATATGCTCGCCCTTGATTCTGTAAATCGTTGCACAGGCACCGCAGAACCCATTTCTACAGCCACAGCCACGAACCAACTGGTATCCGGAATACTCAAATGCTTCCATGATGGTCAGGCTGGCAGGAACGGTATACTTCTTACCATATAAATATACATTTACCATTTCTTCCATGTTCATTTCTCCTACTTATCTCATTCATATGTCCATGTTTTGCAGCCTTACAGGAAGGCTGCAAAACAAATTCCATTAATACTCGTTTGGCAGTTCATCCAGCTCGTCGAAACGGAATACCGGACCATCCTTACATACATATTTAGAACCGATGTTGCAGCGTCCGCACTTACCGATACCGCACTTCATACGAAGCTCCATGGTGGTGTAAACCTGTTCTTTCTGGAAGCCTAACTCCATCAGACCTGCCAGTGTAAACTTGATCATGATTGGCGGTCCGCACATGATGACGGTCTTGTCGGTTGGGAAGTTCAGTTCCTTTACATAGTTTGGCACGAATCCAACCGGACCGTCCCAGCCTTCCTGCTCCCGGTCAATGGTCAGATGTACATAGGTATTTGGTACCTTTGGCCACTCCTTGGACATCTCTTCGTAATATACCAGATCTTCCTTGGATCTTGCACCGTATACCACATCGATACGGCCGTAATCTTCCCGGTGATCCAGCATGTATTTTACTACGGAACGTACCGGCGCAATACCGATACCACCACCGATGACCAGGATATCCTTGCCCTTGAACTCACTTTCTACCGGGAAATGATTTCCAAGAGGACCTCTGACGGTCACCATCTGGCCAGGCTCAATGCTGTGCAGGAAACTGGTCAGGCAGCCGCACATCTTAATGGAGAACTCCATGTACTCTTTATTGGTTGGAGAAGAAGGAATGGAGAACATACCTTCTCCTACGCCTGGTACAGAAATCATAGCGCACTGTCCAGGCATATGGTCAAACAGAGGGCTTCCGTCCGGTGCATTGATCCGGAAGGTTTTTACATCCGGTGTCTCCTGAATAATTTCTCTGACAATACCAATCTTTGGGATATGCATATCCTCTCTTGTGATCTCACTCATCATTCATCCCCCAATGCCTTAATTACTTTTGCGATATTCATCG
>ONWL01000156.1 GCA_900321525.1 uncultured Eubacteriales bacterium | reverse complement strand
TTATCCGCAGATGCTTACATCGCTTATTGACAGCGGGGTCATTAACGGCAAGGCTCTGAAGACGTTAAAGGCGATCTATTCTTGCGGCAACATAATGTCCGGAATAGATTATTACCGTTTGAGAGAGTTCTTTGACAAGCGTCATCTTGAGCCCAAGATAGTAAGACTTTACGGCATCACGGAGACATGCTCTGTTTGTATGTATCTGCCACAGGAAGAGGTGAGACCTTTTGCTCTTGGTATTCCTCTTCCGGGAATTAACATGAAGATTATCGATCCCGACACGAACAGCGAGGTGTCACACGGCCATTCGGGTGTTATCGCGATCAATACACCGGCTTATATGCTCGGTTATGCAGAGGCGGATGACGATACTGCCACGGTCATGAGAAAGCTGCATGATAACAAGACGTGGATACTTACAGGTGACATCGGCGTAGAAGGTGACGACGGTATCTTCTACTATCAGGGAACGAGAAGAAGAGTATTCGACAGAGGCGGAATGCATATCTATCCTCAGCTTATCGAGGATACGATAAGAAACATCATCGGTGTCGAAGATTGCTGTGCAGTTCCGCTTGAGGACGGGGATGACATAAAGGTCAAGGTGGCAATAAAGCCCGAGCACGACTATCTGTTTAATAACGATAAGCTTAATGAGCTTAAGGATAATATCGAGAGGACATGTGAGATGGAGATGGTAGCTCCCATGTGTCCGGATGAATATGAATTTATGGCCTATCTGCCGACAGGAAAATAACAGATTGCTTCCCATAGGCACTTCATAGGAACTTCCATCCTTTGCCAGAAGCGTAACCGGCACAGGTGTCTCATTTCCCCTAGAAAAATATCGCTGCTCATAAAACTCCCCATAGTTTGGAAGGAATGTCTTGGTCACCAGTCCCAACACCTTTCCACCAGACAATACGGCTGCCACATTGTACAATCTGTTGCTTCGCTCAAAAGGCAGACCAATCACTGCCACAACGCCAAGTGCCTTGATGTCCTCTGCCAATTCCATCATCATCTCCGATGCCTTGTCAATCATGGAACTTTGCAAAAACAAATCATTGCAGGTATATCCTGTAAGACACAATTCCGGACATACGATCACCTTTGCCCCCTGTCCGGCAGCTTCTGTGATCACATGCAATACCTGCTCCTTGTTGTATACCGGGTCTGCCACCTGAATCTTAGGAGTGGCGGCAGCCACTCGAATAAAGTTATCTTTCATGTTGTTTCCTTTCTCATAGGCAATTGCAAAACTATGACAACGAACGTTCTTCAACGAAATTTTATAAAAAACACGCTCCCGCTTTGAATCATTCGTAAGAATGATGTCCACAGCAGCGGTACTAATATTTTTTCGCTTACTGCTCAAAAATAAAGTACCGGCGTTCCACAAAGTTTTTTTATGAAAAATTTTGTTGTGCGAACTGTTTTGTGATTTTATCAAAACTTTTCGCAATTGCCTATTGTAACCTCAATTTTTCTATTTCTATTAACCACGGATAAAATGCAGTCATATCATCCGGGATGGTCTCTACGTCTACTGTCTGGGCAGAAAAGCAAATGCAGGTTCTGCACTGGCACACCGGCACTTCCACTGCCTGTTCCAGAATCTCTTCCAGACATTTGTAATAGGCTTTGTCCCGAAGCTCCGGGTCTCTCTCTTTTTTCAACTCCGTCAGCAGGCTGTCCAATGTCTGGTCTTCCAGATGATACCTGTTTTGCATGGTTTCTTCTTTCAACAAACTGCTGCTGCCATAGGTATGGTACAAATCCGGATACAACGTATCTTCCCGAATGCCGCACCACAATTCATAGGTTCCTTCTGTCAGCCGTTCCTGTAATGCCGCTTTTGTCTCCACATCTGTCAGTTCCAGATGAATCCCCAGTTCTTCCAGATGGGTCTGTGCCTGTTCTGCCAACAGTTCACACACTTCCATATCTGCCATGTCCGATGCCAGACACAACTCAAATGTGAGAGAACCGCCGGAAGGGGCTTTGATCACTTTCTGCCCCCGCACCGTGTAGCCTGCCTGCTTGAAATAGTCCAACACTGCCTGTTTCATGGCTTCTTCTGCCTCTTCCCCGGTCATGTCTTCCTCATAAATCTTATGTCCCTGATGATCCCTGGTATAGGCCTGCTGATAAGCTTCCTCAGAAGAACCGGGGGCAATGTCAAAAATACGGGAAGCCGGATAATCCAACACTCCATAGGTACTGCCTGCATAGGCATTCACTGCTTCCTTTCGTTCATATGCAAACAGAGTGGCCAGTGCCTTTCGCAGGGCAATGGATGGATCCGAATCTCCCCTTCCCCCTACATTGACGGTATCCACATTCATGCCAATATAACTGTAACTTGCAGAATCCGCCAGACAGGTGTAAATCCGCTCTCCGCTGATGGCATCATTGCCATTTTCCTGTCGGATGGCATTTAACACACGCTGGCTGTCCTGTACCTGCACCACATCCAGCTGCCCTTCTGACAGTAAGGTCAATTTCTCTTCCTCTGTGACTGGCTGCCAGCTGATATTTCCAATCTTCGGTTCTCCTTTGTAATAATAAGGATTTGCCGCAAAGGTCAATTGGCCCTCTTCTTCTTCCGTCATATAATAGGGTCCGGCACCCACAGGCAGTTGTACTCTGTCTAAAATCGTCTCCAAAGCTTCCCTGTCAAATCCAAACTGATTTTCCGAAACTGCATACAGACTTTCCTCTCCATATTTTTTCAAAGAAAGCACCGGAATGTCCAAACTATACAGTGTTTCCTCATCATATCCATTGGTGTCAATATCCACCCGAAAAGCGCTGATTTTGCGAATCCCCGAAATATTCGGTGCCTTGCCCCGCTGTCCCGATGCAATCTTTTCCGCAATCAGATATTCCTCTGCCAGCTGTCTGGCATCCTCCTCATAGGTGGTTTCATCCGCCCCGCAGACACGTCCCAGTGCACCATAATCTCCACCGTATTCTGCTGCCACCACACGGACTACATCTGCTCCTGCTGCCTCAGGGGCATAAGACTCCTCCTGTCCATAAAAATGCAGAAACAATTCCTCCGGTGATGCGTACTGGTCTGTCAATAAGGAATAATCGGTGGACTCATATAATGACCGGCACCAGTCCAGTTCTTCTTCCAGTACCGGAACCACAAGGGTACGATTCAGCTCCTCTGCCAGTTCCTCTGGCAGTTCCTGCAACACCTGTGTGATCTCTGCATCCTCCACTGTCACATCAGCCGGTGCTTCTAACCGGTAGTTTTGCATCCCGATGATGGGCACACGGGCCAGAGAATAGGGGCCGGTATAAGCCGGATCAGACAGCACATACAGCGTAAACAGCAGATCATCTGCCGTCAGCGGCTCCCCTTCCGGTGTACTGGCATCCTGTCGCAAAGTAATATGATAGGTGGTGATGTCATCCTTTGCATTATAGGAGACATCAATCCTGGCAATCCCTTCATAAGTGTAGGCAAAACCATTGTGTTCCAGTTCCTTCTGGTAAATGGCATCATACACGATCTCTCCGCTGCGGTCTACCGTCAGCAGCATAGCCTGTGTCAGATGCACCAGTTCCTGCTCTGCATCCGAAACCGCAAACAACGGATGGAAGGAACCAATACCGCCATCATACCCAATGTGCAGGATTTCATCTGCCTGTACCTGCACGTCCGTTTCTTCCTGTGTTGTTTCTTCTGGATCTGTCTGTCCTCTGCAACCGGCGAACCATACCAGGCAGAACAGCAAAAGCCAAAAACTGTTCCATTTTGTTCTATTCATCACATCATCCAATCCCACACTTTCATCTTTTATGATTTTTGTTTGAATTAGTTTGTTTAAATCGTAATCAATTCTATGATACCACAAATCAGCCTGTGCGACACACTTATTTCTCTGAAAATTTGATGGCATCCCTAATCATAAAACATTCTGCTGTTTCTTGGGCTTCCAATTTTAATATAATCGAAAGTTCCCGTTACATAAAAACAAGACGAAGCAACCAGAGATTGCCTCATCCTGTTTTATATTGGCTATATATTTTTCAATATACCATCCCTGCCACCCCCATCAACTCCGAATCCGAAAGGTCTTCGGTGCAATGCAATACACTGCCACACAGGAAATCAGTCCATACACCACGCATAGCAAAATCATCAGACCCCCAAACAACAACGTATCTACATGGAGATTGATCATGGTATAACACACCACATACGTGATGCCCATCAGCAGCCGGTACGGGATGCTTTTCACTTCCGTCCCTGCCGTATAGGGCTGTAACAGATAGTACCAGGTCAGATAGTGGACAGAAAAAAGCAAACTCATGGCCACGGTACCCACAAACAACACCACATAGTACAATGGCGTATCTGCACCGCCACTGACCAGTAGTCCTGCCACCATGCCTGCCCCAATCACCACTGCCGGCAGCAGATTGTGCTTGGCGCAGGCAATGATGCGCACATCCA
>ONWL01000051.1 GCA_900321525.1 uncultured Eubacteriales bacterium | reverse complement strand
CTTTATGGTGAGATACAGAGAACATTACCACCAGGAATCATCGTACCAGTTGTTGCTGCGATTGTCATCCTGCCATCCTGCATCGCCGTCGCCGTTTTGATACCAGTAGGGATTGTTGAAATATTGGTTTCCGTCATTCTCCGGTACAGATTCGGCGTTTGCCTCCCCATCACCTGGATTCCAGAACTGTTCTACATCGTCGGGGTGTTCCTGATGATTTTCAGTGTCTGTGTCTGTTTCCTCGTTTCCAAACAGAAAGTGAAAATAATTCCAAAAACTGTTAGAATCATTGGTTTCTTCTTCTGTTGATTCCGGTTTTGTTTCTTCCGGTTTGGCAGAGGAAGCATCTGATTTGTGATGGGTATGCAGGGTGCAGGTACTGGTGTAAGAGTCCTCATAGAGAGAAGCGTTAGTATCTTCTGTGACGGAACCATCTGCCCGGTCTGCTTCGTCTACGATCAATACAATTTTAGATTCCACCTTGCGGTCCGGACAGAATGTACTGGCAAGCATGTGAGAGTCAGTACAGATGTTGTATACTTTGTGTCGGTTGCAATAAGCAGTGGGAGCGGTACCAGGTGCGAAATATTCTTCATACACTACAGAATCGTCTTCGCCGCAACCGCATACGCCTTGAATGGCAAGGAGTCCTGACTTACTGCAAATAGAAACTTTTTGCAGGTTTTGGTAAGAAAAGGGAATATCCTTCCGGTTTTTATGAATTCTGGACATGATTTTCTGCCAGATTTCTTTGTGATAAACCTGCCCGCTTCCTAAAGATTTTTCATCATCATAACCGGACCAGATGCCGCAACAGTAATAAGAAGAAAATCCTTCAAACCACACATCATTGGAATCGGTGGTAGAGCCACTCTTTCCAGCCAATGTTAGACCTTTTACCTGACAAGGCAGACCAGTGGGGTCAATTCCCAGATCATGCCAGGGACTTTCACCAGTGATCACGTCCTCCATGGCAGAAGTAATCAGTTCCGCTGTGGATTCCCGAAGTACCTGGTGGGATTCCTGTGTCTTGTTTAACAGAATATTGCCGTCTTTGTCACAAATTCTGGTGTAAAAGGTAGGCTGGATGTAGGTGCCGCCATTTTCAATGGCAGCATAAGCAGCTGTCAGTTCCAGATTGGACACGCCATAGGTGATGCCGCCCAGAGACAGAGCAGTGATCTTGTCCGTTTTTACTTGTCCGTTTACGGTCTGGTTGTCCACAAGAGAACTGATGCCAAATCGTGTTGCATAAGAAAACGCGGTATCAATCCCCACACTTTCGTTGATACATTTTGTGGCAATGATATTCATGGAACACATGATGCCCTGACGGATATTGGCATAGCCCAGATAGGTGTCACTCCACCAGTTGGCGAAAGACTGGCCGTCTGCACTATAAGGGGCATCGTAGTACGTGGTCGCCAGTGTACAATTTGCTGCATCAATGGCAGGTGCAAAAGTAGTCAGTACTTTAAAACAGGAGCCGGGCTGTCGGAGAGAATCAGTGGCACGGTTTAAAGTGCGGCTGGCTGTTTTGACTCCCCGCCCCCCTACAATGGCGGTCACATATCCTGTAGATGGATCAATGACAACGGCAGAAGCTTGTGGCTGTAAAGTTTTGGATACCACTTCTGAGTCGACGGTATCACTGTCGGCCAGGTTTGCTTCTTTGAATTCTTCAATACAGGCAGTGATGGATTCCTCACTGTCAAAAATCAGCTTAAAAGCAGATTTGCCAAGAACCTGACGTTCAAAGGCGCGGATATCCGATTCGGTATACACGGCAGAAGAACCGTCTGCATGAGTAACTTGTAAGTTGTAAGAAATAGAATATTCCGTAATGGGATAATTATCCGGGTTGCTGCATTCTTCCTCCACGATTGTCTGAATGTCAGGATCCATGGTAGTATAAATGCGAAGTCCACCACTGTAAAGCAGTTTATAAGCCTGTGTCTGGGTGTAGCCCAGTTCCGTTTGCAGATCCTGCACCACAGAGTCGATCAAGGCATCTGTAAAATAGCTGAACACAGAAGTTCCGGTCGTATCAGCCAATGCCTGGTTGCTGGCAATGCGGTTGTACACATCGTCAGCCAATGCATTGTCTATGTCATGCTGATCGATGTATCCCTGCCGTTTCATGTTGGCCAGAACCAGCTCCCGACGCTCTGCATTTTTGTCAGGATGTGTAATGGGATTGTACAGAGACGGATTCTGGGTTATGGCGGCAAGCACAGTGCATTCTGACAGGGTCAGTTCTGACACATCTTTTCCAAAGTACTTTTTGGAAGCGGCTTGTACGCCCAGAGTATTGCTACCTAAATTGATGGTGTTCAAGTAATACTCCATAATGGTACCTTTGGACTTTAACTGCTGTTCCAGTTTGATGGCCAGATATTGTTCCTGAATTTTGCGTACCAGTTGCTCAGAAAAAGTTTTTTCAGAACCACCTTCAAAAATATTGTTTTTGATCAGCTGCTGGGTAATGGTGCTGGCACCTTCTGAAAAATTGCCGCTGGAAAAACCTACAAAAGCAGCACGAAAGATTCCTTTCATGTCGATTCCTTTGTGTTCCCAGAATCGTTCGTCTTCGATTGCAATAAAAGCACGAATCAAATCGTCTGGAAGCTGGTTATAAGAAACTTCTTCCCGATTGGAACCGGCCATCACCAGTGTTTCCATGATGGAACCTTCTGCATCATACAGATAGGTGGCATATCCTGTCGGCTCTAAGTCAATGGCAGAAACATCCGGTGTATCATCCAGAATACTGCGGAAACATCCATAAGCAAAGGCGCATGCCGTAACCAGTGCAATCAAGATGATAAGAAGAAATAGTTTAAACAAAAACATCGCAATGGTGCGGTTGCGCCTTCGATGGGACGACTGTAGCATAGTCAGTTCTTTTTTTAATTGATTCGGTGAAAAATTCATATACCCCTCTATTTGAAATGCTGTCAAGCAGATTTTTATACTACACGTTGGTAGATGGCTTTATTATACCAGAACTTTTCTTATAAATAAAGAGGGAACGATCTGGTCCCGCTCTGGATTTGTAGTTGTACTAAAAAAGGATTTCCGTTATAATAGAGTCATATGGTGCAGTGGCAGTATTCCAATTCTGGTTTTACCGAAATCTGCATCATAAGGAAGAATTCAGACTGGAGGACATACATGGTCAGTCAATATAAAACAATCTATCGTGCGGGAAGTGCGACGATCATAGAGAAAAAATCCCGTTTTATTGCAGAAATCATTCCGGTGGAAACCGAGGAAGAAGCACTTGCATTTATCGAAAGCCGGAAGAAAAAATACTGGGATGCCACCCACAATTGTTCTGCTTATATTATTGGCACAAATCAGCCGATTATGCGATGCAGTGACGATGGAGAACCTTCTCAGACAGCCGGTAAGCCTATGTTGGATGTTCTGGCAGGATATGGACTGTGTAATGTGGCAGCAGTTGTCACAAGATATTTTGGAGGAACTCTCCTTGGAACCGGAGGACTGGTTCGGGCTTACAGCCGTGCAGTGCAGGAAGGGATCCATGCATGTGTGCAGGTGGAAAAAAAGCTTGCATGGGAACTGGAAATAGGAATAGATTATACAGGAATTGGAAAAATACAGTATATCATTGCGTCAGCTGGTCTGGAAGCCATTGATACCCAATATACCGATACGGTGACAATCCGTTTACCGGTACCGGTGGCAGAGACGGACCGCTTGGAAAAGGAACTGATAGAAGGTACCAGTGGAACTGTTCAGATTATCAGGCTGCGTCAGCTGTATTATGGATTGGTAGATGGGGCAGTTGTTTTGTTTGAAGAATAGTAGATAGAAACAGGCGATTGAGATGGGGGTTCTTGATTACCTTTGTAGATAAGGGGGGGAAATATGATACAGATTGCAGTCTGTGACGACAGCCAGCAGTGGATTGGCACGATTAGTACTTTGCTGACAAATTTTCAGGAGAAATACCATGAAGAACTGCAAATTGAAGAATATTCATCTGGTCAGGAACTGTTGGCAGATTATGAAAAAGGAGAACGGTTCGATCTACTGTATTTGGATATTGAGATGGAAGAGATGGATGGCATCCATACCGCATCCCATATCCGGCAAAGGGATAACAGGCTATTGATCGTCTATGTGTCAGGGCACGAAGAATATTTACGGGAGTTGTTTGAAACAGAACCTTTTCGTTTCATTCAAAAACCCATTGAGGAACAACGGTTTGAGGAAGTGTTCTGTAAGGCAGTGGAACGGATTTCTTCCAGAAAAAAACAGTATTTTTATTACCAGTCCGGCAAGAACATTGTCAAGCTTTTGGTGCAGAATATTATTTATATCGAAAGTGACAAGCGAAAAGTTATCATCCATACCATTACAGATACCAGAGAATATTATGATAAGTTGGATGTGGTGGAAGAGAAATTAAAAGAAATGCGGTTTGTTCGAATTCACAAGGCATATCTGGTGAATATGGATCACATAGAAGCATTTCAGTATGACAGAGTGGCACTTTCAGATGGCACTTTTTTGAGCATCAGTGAGAAAAACAGGCCAAGAATGCGGGAAATGTTTTGGGAATACTGTAGAGAGGACGGGGGAAATGACTGATTTTTTGTTGCTTGTGGTCATCAATGGATTTTTTTTGTACTTGGTAACCGGATATTACAGGTTGCTGTGGAATGGACAAATAAAACGTAAGGGATTGCTGCTCGGTGCAACTGTGTTTTTCTGGACATTGTTGAACCTGTGCTGTTACCTGGTGGATGAACGCTATCCGATCAGGGGTAAGCTGGCATTTGCCGCAATTGTGGTCATGATGACAGGTGGTGTCATTCTTTATTATGTGCTGTCATATGGATTGGAAAGACAAAGAAATCTCAGAGAGCGTCTGGCGCAGCAGCAGTTAGAGGGATTGCAGATGCAGTATGAACTGATTACACAGCAGCAGATGGAACTTGGCAGACAGCGTCATGAACTGAAAAATTTATATTTATCCATTGAGTCTATGGCAGAAAAGCAGGATACAGCAGGGATTCTGGAGTTGGTGAGGCAGAAGGGGGCATTGCTTGCAGAAGGAAAAGGACGTGCGGCAACTGGTAATCGAGTGGTGGATGCAGTACTCAATTACCGGATAGAGAGGGAAGAAGTACAGGAGATTTCATATGAATTGAAATTGAACATTCCCACTACATTGAACCTTTCTGATGTGATACTCAGTGGTGTATTGGGAAATTTATTAGATAATGCGATAGAAGCCAGCTTGTATTTGCCAAGGGAAGCCAGGCAGGTAATCGTTTCTATGTATATTGACCGGAAAAATTTGTTTCTGGAAGTCATAAACAACTTTGATGGTACCATCCGCACCGATGGAAAAGGGCAGTTGGTTACAAGAAAAAAAGACAAAACCGGTCACGGATATGGACTGTCTGTGATACAGGATCTGTTGGATGCAAAAGACGGCAACATACAGCTGCTTTGGAGTGACAGACAGTTTCAGGCAAGAGTGGTATTTTATCATGTGGTATAGAAGGGAGGTGCAGAAGGAATCGGATGGGGTGTCGCAGCTCTTTCTGGTTTTGAACCGTAAATATGACAAAAATACCCGTAAAAGTGACATTTTGCAGCACAAAGAAAATCTGGTGTTATACTGTATGTATCAATCGTGTTCTTTGGATGAAAGAAGGATCACGGAGAGAGGAGGTTGGTTATATGACAGTATTTTACTGGCTGGTTTTGTTCATCCTGCTGATTATAGTGGAACTGGGTACGCTGCAGTTGGTATCGTTGTGGTTTGCCTGTGGTTCCCTGGCGGGTTTGGTGATCTTGCAGCTTGGCGGAAGTATCGAAGCCCAGCTGATTGGATTTTTATTGGTATCTTTTGTGCTGCTCATTTTGGTAAAACCATTGACAGACAAAAAATTAAAAGGCCATCAGGTGAAGACCAATGTGGACAGTCTGATCGGGAAGACAGCTAAAGTCATAAAGCAGATCAATGGGCCGGATGGCAGAGGTGTGGCAGTGGTCAATGGACTGGAATGGATCGCGGTGGCATACGATGACTCGGTGTTTGAAGAAGGTACATATGTGACAATCCGGGAGATCAGCGGTGTGAAGCTGATCGTAGAAGCCAAAGCAGAAGAAGTATAACACACATACAGTCAGAGGAGACTGTCTGTCTGCGTCAGCGCTGCCGAAGCAGACAGAGAGGAATGGGGCGGCGCAGAAAAGAGGTTAATATGTTGACAGCAGCATTAGGAGCAGGTTTTATTGCATTTGTAGTTGTACTGTTAGTGGTATTGGTGATTCTGTCTTCCTGTATCAGAATCGTGCCACAGGCAACTGCCATGGTCATTGAACGTTTGGGTGGTTATCTTGCCACCTGGTCCGTTGGTGTACATGTAAAGGTACCATTTATTGATCGGGTTGCCAAGAGAGTGATCTTAAAAGAGCAGGTAGTAGATTTTGCACCACAGCCAGTGATTACAAAGGATAATGTAACCATGAGAATCGATACTGTCGTATTCTTCCAGATTACAGATCCAAAGTTGTACTGCTATGGTGTGGAGAATCCGATTATGGCTATTGAGAACCTGACGGCAACTACTCTTCGTAACATCATCGGTGATCTGGAGTTAGACCAGACACTGACATCCCGTGAGACCATCAATACCAAAATGCGTGCATCTTTGGATGCGGCAACTGATCCATGGGGCATCAAGGTCAATCGTGTAGAGTTAAAGAACATCATTCCGCCTACTGCCATTCAGGAAGCCATGGAGAAGCAGATGAAGGCAGAGCGTGAAAGACGTGAGGCGATTTTAAGAGCAGAAGGTGAGAAGAAGTCTACCATTCTGGTGGCAGAAGGTAAGAAAGAGTCTGTCATCCTGGATGCAGAGGCAGAAAAACAGGCAGCCATCCTTCGTGCGGAAGCACAGCGGGAAGCGATGATTCGTGAGGCAGAAGGTCAGGCAACCGCAATCCTGAAGGTACAGGAGGCAACCGCAGAAGGTATCCGCTTTATTAAGGATGCCGGCGCAGATGATGCAGTCATCCAGTTGAAGAGTCTAGAGGCATTTGCCAAGGCAGCAGACGGTAAGGCCACCAAGATCATCATTCCATCTGAGATTCAGGGTATGGCCGGTATGGTGAAGTCTCTGGTAGAGGTAGGCAAGAGCGAGGAGTAATCCTTTTTCCTGTTACCGTGAGGGTGGCAGACAGTTGTATAGATTGTAAAATCAGGCAGAGGGCAGGCATAGTTTGAACTGTCCTCTGTTTTTTGATTGACTGCGATGATAAAAATGTTTGTGCACAATCCGGATGTGCTCTGGCTTGGCAAATAAAAATGCTTGCATATTTCAAAATTGCTAGTATAATAAAAAGATGTTTGATTTTTAGAAGCTGAGCAACCGGGTTGCCGGAAGATGAATGGAGTATGTATGGTAACGAAGAGAGAAGATGTAAGAAACGTAGCAATCATTGCCCATGTAGACCACGGTAAGACCACACTGGTGGATGAATTATTAAAGCAGAGCGGTGTATTCCGTGCCAATCAGGAAGTACAGGAGCGTGTCATGGACTCCAATGACATTGAGCGTGAGCGTGGAATCACCATCCTGTCTAAGAATACGGCAGTTTATTATAAGGATACCAAGATCAATATTATTGATACCCCAGGCCATGCGGATTTTGGTGGTGAGGTAGAGCGTGTATTAAAGATGGTAGATGGTGTTATCCTGGTAGTGGATGCATTTGAAGGCGCCATGCCACAGACCAAGTTTGTGTTAAGTAAGGCGTTGGAACTGGATCTGGCTGTGATCGTATGTATCAATAAGATCGACCGTCCAGAAGCAAGACCGGAAGAAGTCATTGAGGAGGTATTGGAACTGTTGATGGATCTGGATGCTTCTGATGAACAGTTAGACTGTCCGTTTGTCTTTGCGTCTGCAAAGAGCGGCTATGCCACACTGTCACTGGATGATCCGAAGGAAAATATGCTTCCATTGTTTGAAACCATCGTGAATCATATTCCGGCTCCGGAAGGTGACCCGGATGCCGGGACACAGGTGCTGATCAGCACCATTGATTACAACGAGTATGTGGGAAGAATCGGCGTAGGAAAGGTGGACAATGGCAGCTTAAGAGTCAATCAGGACTGTGTATTGGTGATAGAAGAGGCAAAGATTGGTTCCATCGTTGCCATTTCCGGTATTGCAGACATCCATATTGGAGATACCATCTGTTCTCCGGAAAATCCGGAGGCCATTCCATTCCAGAAGATTTCCGAGCCCACCATTGCCATGAATTTTATGGTCAATGATAGTCCTCTGGCAGGTCAGGAAGGAAAATTTGTCACTTCCAGACATTTGCGTGACAGATTGTTCCGTGAGTTGAACACAGATGTGTCCCTGCGGGTAGAGGAAACGGAAAGTGCGGACTGCTTCAAAGTCTCCGGACGCGGTGAGTTGCATCTGTCTGTTCTGATTGAGAACATGCGTCGTGAGGGATATGAGTTTGCAGTCAGCAAGGCAGAGGTTTTGACCAAGCGGGATGAGCGCAATCGTGTATTAGAGCCCATGGAGTTGGTATATATTGATGTGCCGGAGGAATTTTCCGGCAATGTGATCCAGAAATTAAGCAGCCGTAAGGGTGAATTACAGGGCATGGGAACTGCACAGGGCGGTTATACCAGATTAGAGTTTTCCATCCCGTCCCGTGGTCTGATCGGGTATCGTGGCGACTTTTTGACCGACACCAAGGGAAATGGCATCATGAATACTATTTTTGATGGATATGAACTGTACAAAGGTGAGATTGCATACCGGAAGCAGGGTTCTCTGATTGCTTTTGAAAATGGTGTATCCATTACCTATGGTCTGTTCAATGCCCAGGAGAGGGGCACTCTGTTCATCGGACCAGGTGAAAAAGTATATTCCGGTATGGTCATTGGACAGAATGGACGAAGCGAAGATGTAGAGGTGAATGTGTGCAAGACCAAACATCTGAGCAATACCCGTTCTTCCGGTTCTGACGAAGCATTGAAGCTGGTGCCGCCAAAGAACATGAGCTTAGAGCAGTGTCTGGACTTTATTGAGACGGATGAGTTGCTGGAAGTGACCCCAACCAGCCTGCGTATTCGCAAGAAGATCTTAGATCCTACCATGCGGAAGCGTGCCGGATTCCGGAAAAATGGCTGATGACAAAACGCAAAAAAATGGCATACTGTAAATATTGATGTGGTTACAACAAATCACAAAACAAACAACAGGTCTGTAGAAGTGAACTTGCTTTTACAGACCTGTTTTCATATAGATAGGACAGTTATGAAAAATGATGTTTTCTTAATTTTTTTAAGAAATGGAAAAAAATTTACTTGAAATCAGGTTGAAGAACTGTATAATATTAAGTAGAATGGCAATGGAAAATAGAAATCAAAAAATTTATACTACTAGTGAATGAAATTGTAGTCTTTATTGAAGGAACAGGCGATTGAAAAATTCCAAACAGTTTTGCGTTGCCCATATGCAAGGAGGTCTATCATGGATTCAATTGATAAACGTATTATATCTATTTTACAGGAAAACGCAAGAACCCCATTGAAAGTCATTGCAGAGAAAACATATCTGTCTTCCCCGGCAGTATCTGCAAGAATTGATCGATTGGAGAAAGAGGGGATCATCACTGGTTATACAGCTAAGGTCAATATGGTAAAGCTGGGGTATCATATCACCGCTTTTATCAATCTGGAAGTAGAGCCAAGTCAGAAAGTGGAGTTTTATCCATACATAGAGTCTTGTACCAATGTGTTGGAATGCAACTGTGTGACAGGGGATTATTCTATGCTGATCAAGGTGGCATTTGCCAGTACCACAGGGTTGGATCATTTCATTGGGCAGCTGCAGAAATATGGAAAAACCAGCACCCAGATTGTGTTCTCTACTCATGCAGGTCCAAGAGATGTGAAAGTTGATTTGGATGAAAGTGTATCAAAATAGGATGGATGTATTTTGTACTTAAAAATCAATCTGACCATATTAAAAAAATGAAAATTGGCCATTTTTATACAGCCACATAAGTGTTATTCTATACCCAACATCCAGACAGAAGGAAACCAGAACAGTTACAGCGGTATCTGGTTGTGGATGGAATAAAGGGTGCTTTCTCCAAAAGGAAAGTACGGAAATGAGGTAA
>ONWL01000144.1 GCA_900321525.1 uncultured Eubacteriales bacterium | reverse complement strand
AGTATGGGAACAGCCATTGGAAAAATCGTGCAGATCTGTAAAAAGAAAAAGCACTTTTCCTTTCGCAGTCTGCTGGAAGAACAGCCGGATAAGGAAATGGTCATCGTCACCTTTCTGGCATGTCTGGAATTGATTCGCCGTGGACGGTTGGGGGTACAGCAGGAAGATGTAGGAACAGAGATCATGCTGGACTGTTTGGATGACAGTGATTTTGAACTGACCCAGGAGGAACTGGCGCAGTATGATTGATGGCAAAACGTATATATAGTATGCATGTACTGATCTTGTGCCAATATAGTTTTCTCAGACGCGCTCTTGTCTTCGAATCATTGGTAAGAATGATTAAAACAGTAACGGATACTAATGTTTTTATCGTAAATGCGATGTATTTCCTCAAAAAACAAAGTTCCGACGTTTTCAAGAGCCTTCGAAAACTATATTTGCCGTACTTATCAGCACATATCAAAATTTTTTGACGTTTTGCAATGCTCTATTTCAATTTGAGCAGGAAATGAATATACTTGAGAATTGAGGATAGTATGACAATTAAACAATTAGAAGGAATGTTGGAAGCGGTGCTGTTTGCCATGGGACAGTCTGTGTCTTTGAAAAAGCTGGCAGCAGCCATTGAACAGGATGAGAGAACGACAAAAAGAATTATCGAAAATATGATGTTAAAGTATGCAGAGGAGGACAGAGGCATCTGTATCATAGAATTGGATGGCGCTTATCAGATGTGCACCAAGTCTGCCTGTTATGACGCACTGATCCGGGTGGCAGCACAGCCCACCAAGACTGTGCTCACTGATACCCAGATTGAGACATTGGCAATCATTGCGTACAAACAGCCGGTGACCAAGACTCAGATTGAAAATGTCAGAGGGGTCAAGTGTGATTTTGCAGTGAATAAGCTGATTGAATATGGATTGATTGAGGAAGCGGGCAGACTGGATGCGCCGGGACGCCCCATTGTATTTGCCACTACGGAACTGTTTCTGCGTCGGTTTGGACTGTCCAATCTGACCCAGTTGCCGGAGTGGGATGAGGCACAGATTGCGGAGATTCGGGAAGAGACAGAAGCAGAGCTGGGAAGCGATGAAGTGACGGTATAGAGGGGCAGGCAATTGGAAAGGGGAGAGTAGAATGCAGTTTGTGGATTTGCACTGTGATACGATTTTGGAGGTCTGCAAGGATGGAATGCCTATCCGCAGCCGGTCTGGACATGTGAATCTGGAGCGGATGCAGAGGGCGGGATATGTATTGCAGACTTTTGCCATGTTTGTGAATCTGAAACAATATCCAGATGCCTACACCAGATGTATGGAGATGATGGATGTGTTTGACCGGGAGATGGAGGCAAATGCAGATGTGATCCGTCCGGTCACTTCTTATGCACAGATCCAGGAAAATCGCAGACAGGGACGGATGTCTGCCTTGCTTTCTGTGGAAGAGGGAGAAGCCTGTATGGGGCAGGTGGAACATTTGCGCAAACTGTATGACCGTGGGGTACGGATGATGACACTGACCTGGAACTATGCCAATACATTGGCATTCCCCAATCATGTGAACAGCCGGTACGGTATGCCGGAAACGGAACATGGTCTGACAGAACAGGGGATTGCATGTTTAGAGGAGATGGAGCGGCTGGGGATTCTCATTGACGTGTCTCATTTAGGAGATGCAGGATTTGCAGATGTGGCAGTTCATACTAGGAAGCCTTTTCTGGCTTCTCATTCCAATGCCAGAAGTATTTGTCCTCATGTGCGGAATCTGACAGACAGCCAGATCAGGGTCATTGCCCAGCGTGGCGGCGTGATGGGACTGAATTTCTGCGGCGATTTCGTAGACCCTGCACCGGAAGGGGGCTTTGCTTCTCTGGAAAAGCTGGCAGGGATGGCACGGCATATGATACAGGTTGGTGGTGTGGAAAGTGTGGCGCTGGGCAGTGACTTTGATGGCATCGGATCGGAACTGGAACTGAAAGGATGCCAGGATATGCCTGTTCTGGCAGAGGCGCTGGAACACTGTGGATTCACCCATACGGAGGTGGAGAAGGTGTGTTATCAGAATGCCATGCGACTGTTGAAGGAAATGCTGTAGGGGGTGACGCAAAATATGAAATAGTGAATGGAAAAGGCAGGGAGAACCTGCTTTTTTATTTAGGCGGAAGATGGAACAATCAGTTAATGACAAAAATACGAAAATGGGATAGAATTTTACAGTTTTATTGTAGTAACCAGAGTCAAATGTATGGTATGATAAAACAAGTGCAGATGTGAACGTACAAAGCAAGTGCAGATGTGTGACATCAGAGAAAAGTATGGGAAAGTATGGGAAAATATCATGGATACACTACGGTTGATTCAGGTTTCCATTGAACTATGGGGAAGTTTTTTTAGCCTGAGTTTTGCAATTCTGGTATTTGTAACAAGAAGATTCGAACCGGTGGCAGCACGACAGCTGATGGTGATGCTGATCATCCATGCTGCAGCATTGGGAAGTGATGTGTTGGCGTGGTTGTTTCGTGGAGATCCCTCTGTGTTGGGATATTATATGGTTCGTGTTTCTAATTTTTGTTATTTTTTATTTTTGTTTTTGGTTTTGGCAGCATTGAGTGGATATGTTTCTTATCTGGTCAAAATCTACAGTGGAAGAAATATGCGAATCTGGCAATCGGTAGAAATGGGGATCACATTGTGTGCCGTACTTGTACTGATTTTTTCTAGAGTGTTTGGATTTTTATATGATTTTGATGGAAAAAACCGATATTATCGTACAGAACTTGGCTGGCTGCCTGGGGCATTTGGTGTTTTAGGACTGGTTCTGATATTGTGGATTCTTGTGCGGTATGGGAAATATATGAAGAAGTTGGAAAGATTTTCTTTATACATATCCGTTGGATTGCCCATCGTCGGTATTTTGATGCAGATGTTTCATTATGGAATCTCGTATACCAATCTGGCATTGACCTGTGCTTTGCTGATTCTGTTTTTGGGGTATGAGCATGAATATACTGCCTATATGGTCAATAAAGAACGTCAGCTCAATGAAGCACGGATTCGGCAGATCAACCGTCAAATGCAGCCTCATTTTATTTTCAATAGTCTGGCTACCATTCGTGCGCTGTGCAGAAACAGTCCGGAAGGAGTAGAAGCCATCAATGCATTGGCAGGTTTTCTCAGAGGCACCATGGAGTTACTAGATCGGTCAGACTGTATTGCAGCGCAAAAAGAATTTGAACTGGTCAGACAGTATTTGACGCTGATGCAGAAACGGTTTGCGGGAGCGGTTCAGGTGACGTATGATTTGCAGGATGAGGATTTTGCCATTCCGCCGTTTGTGGTGCAGACGTTAGCCGAGAATGCCATCAAACACGGTATTCGAAAGAAAAACACGAGAAAAGGTTCCATTTGTATCCGCTCTTATGCGACAGAGTTTTTTCACGTAATTGAAATACAGGACGATGGCGTAGGGTTTGATGCAAGAAACCTGAAAAACGAACAGAATACAGGAATCTATAATACCATGCAGCGTCTGCAGCTGATGTGCGGTGGAATGTTGGAAATAGAAAGCAAAGAAGGAACGGGAACCACTGCAAAAGTGTTTGTTCCCAGAGGATGAAGCCATGCGATGTTTGATAGTGGATGATGAACAGCTGATTAGAGAAGAGATGGAAGAGATATTAAAACGGGTATTGCCGGATGCAGAAAGGACTGTAGCGGGGAGCTTTGAAGAGGCATTGCAGGCAGCTCAAAAGAAACGGTTTGATGTGGCTTTTTTGGATATTGAACTAGGAGAGCAGGATGGCATTGTATTGGCAAAGAAATTGCAGGGATTGCAGCCGGAGATCAATCTGATTATGACCACAGCTCATTCGAAATATGCATTGGAAGCATTGCAGATGTATGTCAGCGATTATCTGTTGAAACCTGTACAGGAGGCAGATGTCAAAAGGGCGCTGATACACCTGAGAAACAGGGCAGGTACAGAACAATCCACAAAAAAACTAGAGGTGGTATGTTTTGGGAATTTTGATGTATTATGGGAAGGAAAACCCATTCTCTTTAAACGGGCAAAAGCAAAGGAACTACTGGCATATTTGATCTGTTTGCGTGGGGCTTCTGCCAGTGTGGGACAGATTTGTACCGTTTTGTGGGAGGAAGATGGGGGGAAGCACCGACATTATCTGCGGGCGATTGTATCGGAATTGCGCCGTGCGTTGGAGCAGCAGGGACTTGCCTGTGTGCTGCTTCATTATAAAAATGTCTATGCCATTGATCCTGCCATGGTGAACTGCGATTATTATGCATACCTGGATGGAAAACTCAGAATAGAGCCGGGAAGCCAGATCCGATTTATGGATCAATACACCTGGGCAGAAGAATATTTGTACCGATTTTATAAAAACTGAACAAAAAACAAAAACAAAAACGATTTTTTGTATGCATATTTCAGAAAAATGATGCGGATTTGATGCACATGATGTGATATAGTATTTGTATCGGGGGCGAACACGCATCCTGAAAAAACAGCATTGCATGTCTCAGAGGAGAGGCAGGCAGTGGGAAGGAGAATACTATTG
>ONWL01000047.1 GCA_900321525.1 uncultured Eubacteriales bacterium | reverse complement strand
AGTTACCTTTCATCAGTTACAATTGCCGCATCCGCCGTGATGGCTGTCGCCCTCTTCTAAAGCCAGCATTGCACGACCTTCTTCTGTACGGTAAATGCTCTGACGCTTCATTGCCTGATCAAAATCTACCTGATGCCCATCAAATTCCGGTCCGTCTACGCAGGCAAACTTCACCTGACCGCCTACATTCAGACGACAGGCACCACACATACCGGTACCATCTACCATGATCGGATTCATGCTGACAATCGTTGGAATTTCCAGCTTCCTGGTCAGCAGACAGACAAACTTCATCATGATCATAGGACCGATGGCGATACACACATCATACTGCTTACCTTCTGCCACCAGATCTTCGATGGTCTTGGTAACCATACCGCTTCTGCCATAACTGCCGTCATCTGTGGTGATATACAGATTTCCTGCAACCGCTTCCATCTCCGGTTCTAAGATCAACAGGTCTTTTGTTTTTGCACCTACGATCACGTCTGCTGCCACACCCTGCTCTTTTAACCACTTTACCTGTGGATAAACCGGTGCAGTTCCTACTCCGCCTGCTACAAATAAAATCTTCTTGGACTTTATCCCCTGTCTGTAACTCTGCCATACGCTTTGTAGAAGCGCCTACGATCTGGAATACAATGGTCACAGTGCCTGCACTGCGGTCATAATCGCAGATGGTCAACGGAATACGCTCTCCTCTTTCGTCCATGCGAACAATCAAAAACTGCCCTGGAAGACAACGGGCTGCTATTCTCGGAGCCTTTACAACCATCTCATAAATATTGGTCGTCAATACTCTTGAAGCAAGAATCTCGTACATATATTTCCTCTTTCTGTGCAGGATTTGCCCTTTACCCACATCACTTCTGCACATATACCTGATATGGAGGCTTAGTAAGTTCTGTCTTTCCTTATGCTGATGTCCTAATGTTGTCAAATACTGTCTTTTTTGACAGTCTATATAAGTCAGGAGATTGCGTTTTGCTGCATTGCATCCGCAATCCTGCGGATATTCGCAACCTACCGCAAGGTTGTTGCAAACATCTGTGATCCTTTCTAAAAGAAAGGCGGACTGGCGTACAGTACAGACACCTGATCCGTCTTCCCTTTAGATTAGACTGATATAGTATACTATAACACACTTTTCATAGAAACAACAATACCTTATTTACGGAGATTGATGCCAAGCTCCTCTAAAGCAGTCAAAATCTTATCCATTGCCCCATTGACTTCTTTATCCTCTAAGGTTCTGTCTGGCGCACGGAAGGTGATGCTATATGCCATAGACTTAAATCCATCTGCAATCTGGCTTCCCTCATAAATATCAAACAGATGATAACTTTCTACCAGCTTGCCGCCCTTCTTTTCGATGATTTCCTCAATCTGACCGCACAAAATGTCTTTCTTCATCAGCATACTGATGTCTCTGGTCATGGCTGGATATTTGGCAATGCCTTCGTATTTTCTGTCATAACTTGCCTTTGCCACGATGCCCGGCATATCCAAAACAGCTACGGTCACACGGCTTCCAATCTCATAATTGTCTGCCACAGCCGGATGCACCTCACCTAAGAAACCGATCACTTCTCCCTCATAGATGATATTTGCCTGACGGCCCGGGTGCAGGAAGGATTTTTCGCTGTCCGGTGCATAGGTAATTTTGCTCTGCAGACCGATCTTATCCAGAAACTCTTCTACCACACCCTTCATATAGAAGAAATTTTCCGGTGCATCAGAGTACATACCCAGTGTAAACTGGACTCTCTCATCCGGCAGTTCCGTCAGAGGCAATGCCTTTGGCAGATAGACATTGGCGATCTCATACAACTTTACATCCTTATTTCTTCTCTTATAATTGGTTGCCAGAGAAGTGAGCATGCCATTTAAGGATGTGGTACGCATAATGCTGAAATCCTCCCCAAGAGGGTTCATGATGGTGATGGCATTGCGCAATGCATCTCCTTCCGGAACCAGCAACTTGTCAAATACCTTTGGACTTTCAAAGGAATAGCAGTACGCCTGAGAAAATCCGCAGAACTCTGCTACATCTCTTGCAGTGGATTCAATCCGCATCTTGAAGGAAAGCTTGCCTGCGGTTGCCGCACCGCTTGGCAGTGTAGTTGGAATGTTGTCATATCCATAGAAGCGGGCCACTTCCTCTGCAATGTCACACTTGCGCAGCAAATCCTGTCTCCAGGTAGGAATGATCAGCATCCGATCTTCCGGACGATATCCGATCTCCAGGGCAGGGAAGTAAGATAACATCTGCTCCTCTGATAAATCTGTACCAATCAGATCATTGATATACGCTGGCTCAAATGGCAGTTCCAGCGGAGTCTTTGGGTTTGGATACACATCGATGGCACCACCCACCACTTCGCCGCAGCCTAACTCTTCGATCAGCTGGCAGGCACGATTCATGGCCTCCATGGCGGTGTTGGGATCTAATCCCTTCTCGAACTTCCCGGATGCATCAGAACGAAGTCCTATTCTTTTAGCAGAAAGACGGATATTGGCACCGTCAAAGCAGGCTGCCTCAAACACCATGGTTTTCACATCATCTGTGATCTTAGAATTCTCACCGCCCATGATACCGGCAATGCCCACTGCCTTTTCGCCGTCGTTGATCATCAGTACATTGGCATCCATGTTTCGTACCTGACCATCTAATGTCTGGAACGTATCTCCATCCTGGGCACGCTTTACGATGATCTCATGACCTGTAATCAGATCATAATCATAGGCATGCATAGGCTGACCATACTCTTCCATCACATAGTTGGTGATATCCACCAGGTTGTTGATGGGACGGATGCCTGCTGCTGCCAGTCTTCTCTGCATCCACTTAGGAGAAGGAGCCAGCTTGATGTTCTTCACCATACGCGCCACATAGCGGGAGCAAAGATCGGTATCTTCTACAGAAACCTTCAGATAGTCATGGACATCCTCATTGTTTCCAGTTTCCTTGATTTCCGGTGCATAAAATGGCTTTCTAAAAGTAGCTGCCGCCTCACGGGCAATGCCCAGTACACCGTAACAATCTACACGGTTGGACGTAATCTCATACTCAAATACAGTATCATGCAGCCCCAATGCCTCTACTGCGTCACTGCCTACTTCCACGTCCTCCTGGAAAATGTAAATACCATCTTCCGGTGCTTCCGGATAGGCATCTCTGGAAGAACCCAGTTCCTCCACAGAACACATCATACCGGCAGAAGGTACACCTCTTAATTTGCCTTTCTTAATCTTGACACCATTTTCCGGCAGCGGGCTACCATCATGACCGCCTGCCACACGTCCGCCGTCTAATACTACCGGAACCAGTGCACCTTCTACTACATTTGGTGCGCCTGTCACGATCTGGATGGTTTCTGCACCTACATTCACCTGACAAACCACCAGCTTGTCTGCATCAGGATGACGTTCAATCTTTTCCACTTTTCCAACTACAATCTTCTCTAAATTTTTATCTAATCTGGTATAGCCTTCACACTTGGTACCGGATAAGGTCATGGCGTCCATATACTCCTGATCTGTGACCTCTAAATCCGGCACATATGCCTTAATCCAGGATAATGCTGTATTCATTTCTGCTGTTCCTCCTATTTAAAACTGCTTTAAGAAACGGATATCGTTCTCATACAGAAGTCTCATATCATCAATTTCATACTTCAACAGGGCAATACGCTCCAGACCTACACCGAACGCAAATCCGCTGTACTGTTCCGGATCAATGCCGCACATTTCCAGTACGTGAGGATGTACCATACCACAGCCGAGAATTTCAATCCAGCCCTCACCCTTGCAGAAACGACATCCCTTTCCGCCACACTTGAAACAGGTCACATCCACCTCAGCAGAAGGTTCTGTGAACGGGAAATGATGGGGACGGAACTTTACCTTCGTATCCGGTCCGAACAGTTCCTTTGCAAACTCAGCCAACGTGCCCTTCAAATCCGCAAAGGTCACATGCTCATCAATCACCAGACCTTCGATCTGATGGAAAGATGGAGAATGTGTCGCATCCACCTCATCAGAACGGAACACACGTCCCGGAGAAATGATACGGATGGGCAACTTGCCCCCTTCCATCACACGAGCCTGTACGGAAGAAGTTTGGGTACGCAGCAAAATATTTTTATTGATATAAAAGGTATCCTGCTCATCCTTTGCCGGATGATTTGCCGGAATGTTCAGCTTTTCAAAGTTATACTCATCATACTCTACTTCCGGTCCTTCTACCACCTCATAACCCATGCCCACAAAGATACGTTCTACTTCTTCTCTGGCAATGGTATTGGGATGTCTGTGCCCTAACATGGTCTTCACAGCCGGTCTGGTTACATCCAGCACTTCCTTCTTTAACCTGGCTTCTCTGGCAGCACTCTCTAAATGCTTCTTCGTCTCCTCCAGTGCATCCTCAATGGCAGTACGGGTTTCATTCACCAGCTGGCCTACCTTCGGACGGTCTTCCGGTGCCACATCACGCATTCCCTTCAGGACAGCGGTCAGTTCACCCTTCTTTCCCAGAAAGTTGACACGAATCTCATTTAACTTGTCCAGAGAATCTGCATGTTCTAACTGGGAATTGGCAGCTTCTCTGATTTTTTGCAACATGTGTTCCATTGCAATGTTCCTCCTACTCATTCTGTTTTCTATCTGCGGTTGCGGTACACGCCGGTCGCATCCTCGTGGGTCGCACTTTTTGTGTAACAAGAGAATCTATTACGCAAAAAAGTCGTCCCTCTCAAAAGGGACGACAGATCATCGCGGTACCACCCTGCTTCCTGTCTGTACAGACAGGCACTCGGCATACGTAACGTGTACAGACGGCATCTCCTACTGCCATATTCCAAAGAGAACATGGGTTCCGACATGCAGCTTCGGTGAGAAATTCGGATACTGATCTGAACCAAAGCCAGCTTGCAGCCGATGACTGGCTCTCTCTGATGGAAAATAAGCACCTACTTTGCACCTTCATTGCTTTTGCATTTATCAATCGATTCAAATGTATTGTAATGGCTGTTGCAAAAAAAGTCAAGAAAAAATGGGTTGATTTTTCGATTCTGCATTTTTCTATTGTACATTTTTGCATTTCAGGGTATATTATGAGAATGAGAAGAAAAAATAAGGGCTGCTGTTTAGACCATACAAAACAGCCCCAAATGAGGTAAGGATAAAGTCATGCGACAGTTTTTTAAGGAAATTTACTATTTTGGAAATCGGGTAGCAAAGGATAACATTCCCGTGTATGCTGCTTATGGTACACTATTTATTATTCTTTCTATCTTTCCATTTATTATGCTGCTGCTGTCCATTACCCAGTATCTTCCAATCACAAAAGAGTTTATGGCAGATGAATTAACCGGCAGCGCACTGATGCCTGAAGTGGTATCCCCTTTGCTGCAGACCATTGTGGCGGATCTAACAATATCCAGTTCTTCTACACTGCTGTCTGTAACTGCAGTGGTCACTTTATGGTCTGCCTCTAAAGGAGTGTATGGAATCTTCAAAGGCATGAATTCCGTATACCATTCCTCCGAACAGAGAAATTATTTCTGGATTCGGGCAATGTGTCTGTTTTACACGCTGGTGTTTTATATCATCGTCATCATCACCATGGTGCTGATGGTCTTTGGTGAACAGTTACAAAACCTTTTGCTGGAGCAATTGCCATTGCTGCGTCAGTTTGACAACCTGATTTCCTTCCTGCGTCTGTTACTTTCCATCTTATTTCAAACATATTTTTTCATGTTGATGTATAAGGTGTTTCCAAACAGAAAAGCCACCATCTGGTCCCAGATTCCCGGCGCGCTGGTTTCCTCTGTAGGATGGATGCTGTTTTCTTATGCCTTTTCCATCTACATGAAATATTTTTCCAACTACTCCAAGATGTACGGCAGTTTGACTGCCATTATCCTGACCATCCTGTGGCTTTATGTATGTATCTCAATTATTCTCTTTGGGGGAGAATTAAATGCCTGGTTAGAGGAAAGCGATCCTTCTGAGCTATGACAGACTTGGGAACCATTTCATCTTTTACAATGACCCCATTCCTGTTTCAGCAAAATCAGAACTTCACTGTTTCTCTGCCACCTCTCCCTGTTTTTTGTAAATACTGCTTGCCGGTACATATCCTCTCACGCTGGACAATGGATAAATATTGGTATTTGGTCCAACCACAGTACCTGGATTCAGAATGGAACCGCATCCCACTTCTACCTGGTCACCTACCATGGCGCCAAACTTTTTCAATCCGGTCTCTACGATTTCCCCATCACATTTGACTGTGACAAGTGTTTTGTCAGACTTTACATTAGAGGTAATGGAACCTGCTCCCATATGGGATTTATGTCCCAAGATAGAATCTCCTACATAATTATAGTGAGGCACCTGTACCGTATCAAACAAAATCACATTCTTTAACTCTGTAGAATTGCCCACCACAGAATGTTTTCCCACAATGGCATTTCCTCTAATAAAAGCACAGTGTCTTACCTCTGCTTCTTCATCAATGATACAGGGACCGGTAATAGATGCAGTGGGTGCCACAGTTGCGCTTTTGGCAATCCACACATCCTCTGCCGGATGGTCGAACTTCTCCAAGGCCAGTGTACTGCCTAATTCCAGAATAAAATCATGAATCAGCGGCAGCAGTTCCCATGGATATGTCCTCTTCTGAAACAGTGAGTCTGCTATAGTATGACTAGTATCATATAAATTTTCAATTTTCAATTTGTTCATATTGCTCCTCCGGGCTCCTTTTGATTCTTCGTAACCGTTTTCTGATCTGCTCGTTACGATCGTGTCCATTATACTTCTATTCGGAACGGGGCGCAAGTCATTCCATTCAGAAACATTTCACCCATACCAAACAGTGCCCGCTCCCTGGGGAATTCCCCAAAGAAACGAGCACTGTAAAGGATTCCACATCTTGAAAGGATACTGGTTATGATCCTCTCAAATGAAGGGCTATGATATGGACAATACTTATACTATTTTATGGAAGGTAAATGCTTCCCAGGAACCTGCCACGGAATTGCTTATCGCACGCAACGTTCCCCCATTGTTAAAATCTGCGCATACATATTTGTCATTTGCCACTGCCTGCAAACCAATGGAACCGTTGCCATTGCTGACCACTCTAAACTTCTCCCATGTACCGATGGACGCACTTCTTGCCAACAGCTGGTTGTTCTCGTCGATCACTGCACAAAGGTACTTTCCGTTGATTTCAGATTTCAAAGAAATCGTACCATCACTATTGTTCACCACTTCAAATGTCTCCCAGGAACCACCATAAGAAGAACGATTGGCAATTGCCGGATCATTACCTGCATTTTCTGCGCATACCACATATTCTGTATTGCTGCTATTCCTAACCGACAGATAATATTTTCCTGCTGCAATTCCATTGGATGCAGTATTTCCGCCAGAAGAAGTTGCACTGCTGCTATTCACCTGTGTACCGGATGTCTGGTAAATACCAAACGCTTCCCAGGAACCTGCTACAGAATCACTGATGGCGCGAAGGGTTCCCCCGTTGTTAAAGTCTGCGCATACATATTTGTTATTTGCCACTGCTTTTAATCCAAATTTGCCATCTCCTGCCTGTACCGGATAAAACTTCTCCCATGTACCGATGGAAGCGCTTCTTGCCAACAACTGGCTGTTTTCATCAATCACTGCACACACATACTTGCCGTTTGCACCAGATTTGAGAGAAATGGTACCATCACTGTTGTTGACAACTGTGATCTTTTCCCAATCTCCACCATAGGAAGCACGGTTAGCAATCAATGGATCATTGCCTGTGTTGTCTGCACATACTACGAACTCCTGACTGCTGCTGTTTGCCACCTTGAAGTAATAGTCGCCATTGCCGATGGTGGCTGCTGCTGCGGAACCACTGGAAGAACCTGTATTAGATGTAGCACCGCCTGGCACTGCTGCTTTGTTGAAATATTTCTTCAGCACATTGATCAGACCGGTATTGACCCAGGATTCTCCCACTCTGGAATATTTGTTACAAAGAGTGTCCCAGGAATCGGTTTCAATATTTGCCTGTAAGTTTGTCTGATTGTATAATCCCCAGTTTCCATAGTCGGAAATGACTTTGTATGTCCAGCTGGTCCAGTTGATTCCGGCATCTGTCAGCAGTGCCAGACCTTCGTCCCATGCATTCAGGTTATTGAAGTAACAGAACTCGCCCATGTAACTTGGTACATTATAATTTGCATTCTTGATGGCGTTTACCTTTGTCTGCATGTTGCTGATTTGCTGTCCTGCTGCGTTATCATAATCTCCATAATTATAGTTATGGTATTCATACATAATGTTGGTCCAGCCATACTGAGATGGGTCTGGAAGGTCTACCGGATCCCAGGTTGCCTCCATGATGATCACATGGTCAGGGTCAGCAGAACGAATTACATTGTATGCGTTGTTATAAATGTTCCACAGCATATTTCTCAGATAGCTGTCACTGTAACCAGAGTTATAACGGTATGTACAATAAGGCTCATTTAACAGGTCATATCCGGCTACGTTGGGTTACCTGCAAAGTGCTGTGCGATCTTGTACCACATATCATAATAAATCTGCTGGTTATTGTATGCGTTGTTTCCAAAGAAAAACTGAGATGCGCCCAGCTTGTCATTTCCTCCATCAATACCGGAATGGTCAGAACCGTTCTGAGAACCAGGTGCGCCGTGGAAATCAATTACCACATACATGCCCCGCTTGCCTGCCTCAGATACAAACCAGTCCAGTCTTGTAAAGTCCAAACTGCCATCGCTTTTGCGGATGTTCTGATACCAAAACGGAAGTCTAATACAGTTCATGCCTGTTGCCGCACAATTGTCAAAATCTGTGGTGGTCCAGTAATTGTCCTGATACAGACCTACCAGATAATCCTTACCGGATGTTCCAAAACGCTCTGTCAGCTTATTGTAAATATCCTGCTCATCTGTCACATGAGAAGTAGAATTGGTAATGGTCATCCAGAACTCCTGAATCAGATACCCGCCTGCATTGGTACCTTTCAACTGTACTACAGAACCGTTTCCATAATTATAGTTATGGTATTCATACATAATGTTGGT
>ONWL01000131.1:3116-7996 GCA_900321525.1 uncultured Eubacteriales bacterium | reverse complement strand
GACACCGGAAATACCCGGTTGCCCCGCTCTACTTTCAAAGGGCATCCGCTCTCTTCCAACAGCGCCATCATATCCTGATTGGTAAATCCATAAAAGGCACTGTATAAAAACTTCCGATTGGTGACCACTTTCTGAAACAGGGTTTCTAAATCTGCCCCATTGGTCACATTACACCGGCCTTTTCCGGTGATGTAAATCTTTTTCCCCAGCTTTTCATTTTTCTCTAGCAAAGTGACCTGACAGCCAGACTTTGCACTTTGCAGGGCAGCCATCATACCGGCCGCTCCTCCGCCAATTACAATTACTTCTTTCATATACACCTTTTCTTCCATTGTGACATCATGATCTATCAGACACTGCCACAGTTCATTCCTATAGTGTATCAGAAAAAACGGGAGCTTTCAACCAGTTTCAATCCCCAGCACAATTACGCAAGCAACTTTTTTCCATTATAAAAGCACCGCCGAAGCGATGCCTTTATATGCTATATCAGAAGTAGAAAATGTCTTCGAATTTCTTGTCCAAAGCAATACAGA
Organism: uncultured Eubacteriales bacterium; assembly: GCA_900321525.1. Taxonomy (GTDB): domain Bacteria; phylum Bacillota; class Clostridia; order Lachnospirales; family Lachnospiraceae; genus UBA2942. The sequence continues at coordinate 7,460 of ONWL01000131.1, read as the reverse complement.
GAACCAGCGCCAGCTTTGCCGTAGGATTAAATTGCCCCGTCTCAATGGAACTGATCGTGTTTCTTGATACACCTACCATTTCTGCAAGCTGAGCCTGTGACAAGCCTTTTTCTACTCGGATACTCTTTAGGTTGTTTTTCAATATCAATGTATCATTCATATCTTCACCTGATAAAATTTAAGATAACCTGCACCGCCGCAAAGATGGCAAAAACTATCCAAAGTATTCCAAGAAACAGTTCATGCTTCTTTTTCATCTTGGCAGCTTTGTATATCCATAAGCCTGCTCCAGCCGACAGGATGATCAGGAAATATCCATAATTTGTGTCACGTTCCAAAATCACACGTTCTATCACCATCAACGCAAAGGTAATGCCAACCCCAATCAAACCTCCCACTCGCTGGGCTCTGCTGATTACTTCCAATTCATAGATATCCTTATTCTGATTCTCTTTTCTGCTTGCCTGCAATATTTCTTCTTTATTCATAGAAACACCTCCAAATATATCGCCAAGTAAACTTGGCATGGTTTCATTATACCTCTGCCAAGTTTACTTATCAATACTTTTGCACAGTTTTCTTTGCAAGCAGTGTGTCTCTCATCAAACCGGATATGCCTGATTGTCCGTATCTGCCACAGCTGCATCTACCTTAGTCTGCTGGGCCTCCCGATACTGGAAGAACTCTGTTGCCACCTGTGGGAACAGGGCATAGGTCAGCACATCTTCATCCTGCTGCTTATACTGGGACATTTCTGCCTCGATGGTGGATAACTCCGGCTCTAACAGATCTGCCGGACGGCAGGTGATCGGCTGTTCCCCAGTCTTTTCGATGGCAATCTTCTGTACGTCTGGATTCACCGGCTTCACGGTCTGACCATACTTGCCAAGGAGCAATGCCTGGCTTTCCTTGGTCAGCATCTTATAGCGCTCTCCCATCAACACATTGAGAGTTGCCTGTGTGCCCACGATCTGGGAAGAAGGGGTGACAAGAGGGGGCTCGCCAAAATCTTTTCTCACACGTGGCACTTCCTCTAATACTGCATAGTACTTATCTTCCTGATGGGCTTCCTTTAACTGAGACACCAGATTGGACAGCATACCACCTGGCACCTGATACTGTAAGGTCTTGATGTTGACCCCCATGACCTTTGGATTCAGTAAACCTGTCTTTAATGCATCCTCCTGGATTGGACGGAAATAATCGGCAATCTCTGCCAGTGCTTCAATATTCAATCCGGTATCGTGTGCAGTGCCCTTAAAGGTTTCTACCATCACCTCTGTAGCCGGCTGGGATGTTCCCAGTGCAAAAGGAGACATGGCACAGTCAATCACATCACAGCCTGCCTCCACTGCCTTCATATAAGTCATAGATGCCACACCGGATGTATAGTGGGTATGCAGCTGAATGGGCAGATCGGTGGCTTCTTTTAATGCGGAAACCAGTTCTGTTGCCTTATATGGCACCAGCAAACCTGCCATATCCTTGATACAGATGGAGTTGGCACCCATATCTTCAATCCTCTTGGCAATGTCCTTCCAATAGTCCAGTGTATAGGCATCGCCCAATGTATAAGACAGTGCCACCTGTGCATGTCCTTTTTCTTTATTGGCTGCTTTTACGGCTGCCTGGAGATTTCGCAGGTCATTTAAGCAGTCAAAAATTCGAATGATATCAATTCCATTTGCAATGGACTTCTGTACAAAATACTCTACCACATCATCTGCATAGGGACGATATCCCAGAATATTCTGTCCACGGAACAGCATCTGCAATGGTGTTTTGCGGATCACTGCCTTTAACTTGCGAAGTCTTTCCCATGGGTCTTCTTTCAAAAAGCGAAGGGATGCATCAAAGGTGGCACCGCCCCAGCACTCGATGGAATGATATCCGATCTGGTCCATCTTCTCTGCGATGGGCAGCATCTGTTCTGTGGTCATACGGGTTGCGATCAGGGACTGATGCGCATCTCGTAATACAGTCTCTGTAATGCCCACCGGCTTTTTTACGATTTCTGACATGTTTTCCTCCATTCTAAAGCCAAACTCTCATTCCCGTGATGGCACAATTTCTTCACGGGCATGGCTTTTCATTCGATTCCGTCATTCTCTTTTTGTCTCTCTTATACGCCAAAAATTGCCATAAACGCACCGGCTGCTACTGCCGTACCGATGACACCGGCTACATTGGGTCCCATGGCATGCATCAGCAGGAAGTTGGTCGGGTCAGCTTCCGCACCTACCTTCTGGGAGACACGAGCCGCCATAGGTACTGCGGATACGCCGGCAGAACCAATCAATGGGTTTACCTTTCCGTGTGTCACTTTGCACATGATCTTTCCAAAAATCACACCGCTTGCGGTACCAAATGCAAATGCGATCAATCCAAGTGCCACAATCTTCAAGGTATCCAAACGTAAGAATGCCTGTGCGCTTGTAGTCGCTCCTACAGAGGTACCAAGCAAAATTACAACAATATACATCAGTGCATTGGATGCAGTCTCTGTCAACTGCTTTACCACACCACTTTCCCGGAACAGATTGCCAAGCATCAGCATACCCACAAGTGGTGCTGTGGTAGGCAGAATCATGACAACCACTACGGTTACCACGATAGGGAACAGAATCTTCTCCAGTTTGGAAACTGGACGCAGCTGCTCCATCTTGATCTTCCGCTCTTCCTCAGTGGTCAAAGCTTTCATGATGGGCGGCTGGATGATGGGCACCAGTGACATATAAGAATAAGCTGCCACTGCAATGGGACCCATATATTCCGTCTGTCCCAACTTCCCACACAGGAAGATGGAGGTGGGACCATCTGCGCCGCCAATGATTGAAATCGCAGCTGCCGCCTTGTCACTAAAGCCCATTAAAATCGCCATAAAATAAGCTGCGTAAATACCAAACTGGGCGGCTGCCCCCAGGATAAAACTCTTTGGATTGGCAATCAGCGGACCGAAGTCTGTCATGGCACCTACACCCATAAAAATCAGAGAGGGCAGAATGCTCCACTCATCTAACATATAAAAATAATATAACAATCCACCAGTTCCATTTTCTGAATCTTCAATGGACAGCATAATATCCGGAAACATATTCACCAGCAACATTCCAAAGGAAATCGGCACCAGCAACAGCGGTTCGTATCCTTTCTTGATTGCCAGGTAAAGAAATACAAATGCCACCAGAATCATGACATAATTGCCCCATTCAAGATGAAAGAAAGCAGTCTGATGAATCAGATTCAATAACGTATCCATCATATCAGTTATCATCCTCCGTCACCGCCAAAGGCGGTCTTTCTGTCAAAGGGTATCCTGTCTTGTCTATACGGAATGCATCAGTTCAAAGAAGCAAGCACGTCTCCTGCCTCTACTGCACTGCCCACACTGACATGAATCCCTGCTACCGTACCATCCTGAGGTGCCACAATTTCATTCTCCATCTTCATGGCCTCTAACACCAGTAAAACCTGTCCTTTGGAAACAGTATCCCCTGCATTGACTTTGATTCCCAGAATTTTTCCCGGCATAGGAGCAGTCACTTTCACTGCACCTTCGCTGCCTGCTGCCGCCTGTGGCGCAGGTGCTGCTTTTGGAGCGGCCTTTGGTGTTGCAGCGGTTCTCTGTATCGGAGCTGCACTGCCGGTGGTCTCTTCTACCGTTACATCATATACATTTCCATTTACTGTAATTGTATAACTCTTCATCATAAATTCCTCCTATGCTCTATTCCACTTGCTGCCTGACACTCTTCTGATGGAACGTACCACCAGCCCGTCTGCCGGTACGTCTTCTGTGGCTGCAATGGCCGCTGTAATCACTGCCACCAGTTCCAGATCATCTGTCAGATCTTCTTCCTCTACCAATTCCAACGGCTGTACCGGACCCGGTTCTGGTCTGTTTGCAGCAATCTCCTGCCTCTTTTTCTCTACTGCTTTTCTCTCCAGCACCGGAATGATGCGGAAACAAGAGATAATGCCTACCATCAATGTCAGGATCAGTGCCACCGTGGCAATTCCAAACAGAGAATTGACTGCGGCGCTTTTCAGCTTCTCACCCATTGTATATACCGGGGTAAACTTTGCGCTGGTGATTTCCAGTCCTGCTCCCTCACTGCCCGCTTCTTCGACTGTCATATGCAGGATCACATTTCGATTCTCAAACTCTGTGGTCACGGAAATATCTGCCGCACCTTCCCGATAGAGAATCTCCCAGTCATCTTTCACAGAACGATAACTGCCTGCCTCTGCTCTGGCGCTCTCTAAAGACCGCAGCATAGAAGCGATGGTCTCATAACCGGCACCTGCCACCTGTTCGGCATATGCTTCCAGATCCGGATCCGA
>ONWL01000131.1:0-3088 GCA_900321525.1 uncultured Eubacteriales bacterium | reverse complement strand
TCCAGATCCGGATCCGAATACTCGTTGTAAGTCAGCAACATAGATGTAATGGATGTCTGCAATTCATCCTTTCCCGCTACCGGTGTCACATCCTCTTTTTCACTGGAACAGGCAGACAGGGCAAAGATGGAAAGAATCATACATAATAATAGTGTAATCTTTTTCTTCATAGTTCCTCTCATTCTGCCGCAAAACGGCCCCTCTTACACTGTGCCATGTTTCTTCAGCGGCAGATCCACACGCTTTGTGTACAGCATCTCAAAGGATGCAATGACACGCTTTCTGGTTTCTGCTGCTGTAATGATATCATCTACATAGCCTCTCTTGGCCGCAGATACTGCGCTTGCCTGAAGTGCAGCATACTCTGCTGCCTTTTCCCGAATCAGTTCTGCACCATTACCTGAGGATGCAATGTCCTTCGCATACATAATCTTAGCAGCTGCCTGGGGATCCATCATGCCCACAGAGGCTTCCGGCCATGCATACACAATGTCCGCACCTATGGAACCGGAATTCATCATCAAACCGGCACTGCCATAAGCTGCTCCGGTGATCACCGTCACCTTGGGAACTGTTGCCTCTGCAAAAGCATAGGTCAGCTTCGCTGCCGCTCTTGCAATGTGCTTCTCCTCACATACCGTTGCCTTGAACCCCTTTACATTGCTCAAAGTCAAAACAGGAATCTCAAAAGCATCGCAGAACTTCACAAAATCCGCTGCCTTCTCTGCACCTGCGCTGGTGAGCACCGGCTCAAATTCCGCAGTCTTCTCCCCATTTTCATCATACACCACTGTACGGTTTGCTACGCCGCCCACCAGTGTACCATTTAACTTGATAAAACCAGTGACCATTTCCTTTGCATAATCCGCCTTAACTTCAAAGAAATACCCATGATCAGAAATTTCAGACAATGCATATGCGCTGTCTGCCGCACCTGCCTCCAAACCATTGCAATAACGGTTCAGATCATCGGTACAGACATCTGCCTCTTGTGTCTCCTCATTGTTAGAAGGTAAGATGGCCACCAGCTCACGAATCTTTGCAATAATCTCTGCTTCTTCCCCGATGCCATCTACGATACCTGCTTCCCCACTCTGAAACTGGGCACTTGCCGTATCATTTTTGTCAGAAGAATTTCCCTCTAATGCATTGGGAGAATTGACAAATAACTTTGCCTTGCTGCTCTCCATAAAAGTAAAATCTGTCAGCGTAGGCACCACTGCCATACCGCCGCCGCATACCCCAAAGATACCTGTGATCTGGGGAATCACGCCGGACGCATTGATCTGGCTGGCATACAGTGCCCCAAAGCCATGTAATGCATCTGTGGCCTCCTGTAGCCGAAGTCCTGCACAATCTACAAAACCTACCACTGGCGCACCGGTCTTCATGGCCAGTTCGTACAGCTTCACAATCTTTCTGGCGTGCATCTCACCAATAGAACCGCCTAATACAGCCGCATCCTGACTGTACACAAACGCAAGCTTTCCTTCTACCGTACCGTACCCGGTAATGACGCCATCCGAAGGAATTTCCTGATCCTGCAGATTAAAATCTGTAGATCTTGCAGTCACGTACCCGCCAATTTCAACAAAGCTGCTGTCATCTAACAGTGTTGCTATCCTGTTGATTGCTGATGATCGAGACATGTCACTCATATCCAAACCTCCATTTTATAAGATTAGTAAAATTCAAATAGCAACAAAGCATTTTTGTCATAGAAAACCATGACATAACATATTGCTATAAAATTTATGCCATGTACCATTTTACTCTTTTTTCTGTAAATACGCAATGCAAATGCCTATGTTTCATTTATTTTTTATACTTTCACTCCCAGTTTCCATGCCCAAAAATAAATCCAATACTCTGTCTAACGCATAGACAAAGGTAAATTCCTCTACCCCCTCATCTGTCACCACAGGAAAGGTACCGTACAATTCCTCATCAATGAACAAGGATGCTGTCCCTACTTCCTCCCCCTTTTGCACAGGCGCTTCCAGTACCTCTGGCAAGTCATACCGAAGGGAAATCTGTTCTTTTCCCGATACAAGCAAGGTCAACTCCCCAGGCATACTGACGGTCACCTGATCTCCTATGCCATTTTCCACAGGCAGCGTGCGAATGTGGTACTGGGGCTGCACAATCTGCCGCTTCTCAAAGGCTGCAAATCCATAGTCTAATAGTTGTCTGCAATCACTCCATTTATATGTCTTATGAGGAGGCCAGCCGCTTGCCAGCACCACGCCGATCAATGTGACGCCTTCTCGTCTGGCACACCCTACATAACAATAACCGGCTTTTCCCGTATAGCCGGTTTTGATCCCGATACACCCCTCATACTGGTCTAAAAATGCATTCTTGTTGGCAATGGTGCGGCTGTTTTGTCCATTTACGTCTGTGTATATATGATTTCTGGTCTGGATGATTTGGCAAAATGTTTCATTTTTCAAAGCATAGGCAGCGATTCGTCCCAACTCTGCCGCTGTGGTCTGATGCCCGTCTGCATCCAATCCATTGGGGGTGACGAAATGGGTGGCTTCACATCCTAGCTCCTCTGCTTTCCGATTCATCAGTGCCGCAAACCCTTCCACAGACCCAGCTACCCCTTCTGCAATGACCACAGCCGCATCATTGTGGGATTCTAACATCAGGGCATACAGCAGATCTTCCAGCCGATACTGTTCTTGTGCCCGATATCCTGCCTTTACCTGGGGCATAGATGCTGCGTAGGAAGAAACCGTATACACATCATCCAGATTGCCATATTCTAATGCAATGATACAGGTCATGATCTTGGTGGTGCTTGCCATAGGAAGGGGCAGGTCTGCATTTTTTCCATACAACACTCTGCCGGTGTCTCCATCCAGTAGTGCGGCTGCCTTGGCATAGAGTTTCGCTTCCTCTGGCGGATCCGCATCCCGAACCGACTGTTCCGAAATAAGATACCGCTCTTCCTCTTGCACAAGCCCCGGTCGTGCCCAAACTGCGATTTCCTGTATCAGACCACACTGTATCAAACTGACTACCGCAAATAGTGCCAGCCATCCTTTTCCTTTCTGTCTGTTTTTCTGCCTGAGTCCCTCTC
>ONWL01000102.1 GCA_900321525.1 uncultured Eubacteriales bacterium | reverse complement strand
ATCATTCCGGCAAGATATTTGAATTCTTCTGATCCGGCAGAGCTGGCAAAGCACTGTATGGAGGACATTGATAAGGAGTTTGTGAATCGTGTCCAGAAGGGGGATATCATTGTAGCAGATAAGAATTTCGGCTGTGGTTCTTCCAGAGAGCATGCACCGCTGGCAATTAAGGCGGCTGGTGTCAGCTGTGTCATTGCAGAGACATTTGCCAGAATTTTCTATCGGAATGCCATCAACATCGGTCTGCCTATCATCGAGTGTCCGGAGGCTTCCAGGGGCATTGAGGCAGGAGATGAGGTAGAGATTGATTTTGACAGCGGTATCATTTATAACCGCACCAAAGGAACCTCTTTCCAGGGACAGGCGTTCCCTTCGTTTATGCAGAAAATTATTGCGGCAGAAGGGCTGATTAATTATATTAATAACAAATGATGTAAAAAACCAGTATCTTTCTGACTAAGAGCAGATTTATTTATCTGAATGTTAAAAAAGTTGGTGTTGGGTTTGTATGAAAAATGTATACCCTCTGACACCGGCTTTTTTGTTTATAAAATCATTAGATTTGACACAAAAATTTCACTGGTATTTTAAAGCTGCTTATGGTAAGTTGTCATCAGGGAACTTTTCAGGGAATTTTCACCAGAAACTGACAGCAGCAAAAACAAGGGGGACAGTTTTTTTGCGTGTCTTTGATAATCTTTGACAAGGGTTGACATTTTTTGAGAGAGGAAGCCCAGAATGAGGGAGGAAAATTGCGGTTGAATTTGCTTTTCAGAAAGGAATTCCTGTAGTTTAATTACATATGTTAAAATAAACCGCTGGAGCGGTATGAAGATACTGTGGAGGGAGAGATACTATGTCAGAAAAAGTAATCGAAAATAACCGTGTGAGTGTAATTGGGGAAATTGTTTCAGGATTTACGTTTAGCCATGAAGTATTTGGAGAGGGCTTCTATACGGTAGACATGGCTGTGAATCGTCTGAGTGACCAGATGGATGTGATTCCATTGTTGGTTTCAGAGCGATTAATTGATGTGAAAGCGGACTATCAGGGGCGGACAGCGATGGTCACTGGACAGTTTCGTTCTTACAATCGTCATGAGGGCATGAAGAACCGTCTTGTTCTGTCTGTATTTGTGCGGGAGATTGAATTTATGGAAGCATTTACAGATTATACGAAGACCAATCAGATCTTTCTGGACGGTTATATCTGCAAACAGCCCATTTATCGGAAAACACCTCTTGGCAGAGAAATTGCCGATTTGCTGGTAGCGGTCAACAGGCCCTATGGAAAGTCAGATTACATACCATGTATTGCCTGGGGTAGAAATGCACGTTATGCATCTAATTTTGATGTAGGCAATCGCCTGCGCATCTGGGGCAGAGTGCAGAGTCGGGAATATACCAAGAAATTGACAGAAACGGAATGTGAAAAGAGGGTTGCCTATGAAGTATCTGTCAGTAAATTAGAGGATGTAGAACTGACAGAGTAAAGAGAAGTAACTAGAAGTCGAATTATGGCTTTGAAAAGAGAAAATGATTGACGGAACAGTATAATTGTGATATAGTGTAGAAAATGATGAAAAGTAGAGGTTGCGCTGCTTAAGAGTAAGTATCCGGATATGTGTGGCATAGGAGAAGGATATTGAAAGGAATCGGCGCCGAAACGGAAAGAATCCACCATTCTTTTTTGTTGGGCATAGGGTGAAGAACCCTATGACTGTCGCTTGAAAAGGCGGGGTGCTACTGAAAGATTGTATTTCTTTTTTCAGAATGATTCGCGTCTTTGAGAGCTGACTTTTGCTGTCAGCTCTTTTTTCATTATGAAACAATATTTCACAATTTTGCCAGCAGGCATGGTGCAGACAAAACTGCGCCGGAAAGGAAAACATATGGCTATTTTTAAGGGAGCGGGTGTGGCAATTGTTACGCCATTTACAGAGAACGATGAAGTCAATTATGCAGCATTGGATCGAATGATTGATTTCCAGATTGAGCAGGGAACAGATGCCATTATTATCTGTGGTACCACGGGAGAGTCCTCTACCTTGAACTATGAGGAGCATGACGAGTGCATTCGCCATACCGTAGAGTATGTAGCAGGCAGAGTACCGGTTGTAGCAGGTACCGGTTCCAACTGTACTTCTGAAGCGGTACGTCTGTCTATTCATGCAGAGCAGTCTGGTGCAGATGCACTGCTGTGTGTGACACCTTATTACAATAAGGCAACCCAGAAGGGACTGAAAGAATACTTTACTGCCATTGCAGAGAGTGTGTCCATTCCTGTGATCATGTATAATGTACCATCCAGAACCGGATGTAACATTTTGCCGGAGACGGCGGTAGAACTGGCAAAGACCGTGCCGAATATCGTTGCCATCAAGGAAGCTTCCGGCAATATCAGTCAGGTAGCAAAGCTGGCAAGTCTGGCCAATGGCTGCCTGGATATTTATTCCGGCAATGATGACCAGATCGTACCGTTGTTATCTTTGGGCGGTATTGGTGTCATCTCGGTACTGTCCAATGTGGCACCGAAATTTACACATGATATGGTGGCCAACTATTTAGAGGGAAATGTGGCAGAGGCAACCAGAATGCAGTTAGAGGCCATTCCACTGTGCAATGCGCTGTTCTGTGAAGTAAATCCAATTCCGGTAAAGACTGCGCTCAATATGATGGGCATGGAAGCAGGTGGATTTAGAGGTCCGTTATGTGAAATGGAAGAGGCAAACAAGGCAAAATTGCAGACTGCATTGGAAAATGCCGGATTGCTGTAATCCAGGAAAGCCAGAAAGGAATCATGAGGGAAGATACTACGGAAAGGATAAAACATGTTAAAAGTAATCATTGTAGGCAGTAATGGCAAGATGGGAAAGGTTTTAGATGAAGTCATTTCTGCGGAGGAAACAGTAGAAATTGTTGCCGGTGTAGACAAGGAAGATTTGGGTTTCTATTCTTATCCGGTGTTTCAGAGTGTAGCAGCGTGTACAGTGGAAGCAGATGCAGTCATTGATTTTTCTGTTTCCGTCATCACCGATGGAGTTGTAGATGATTGTGTGGCAAAGAAACTGCCGCTGGTATTGTGTACCACCGGTTTATCAGAGACACAGATGGCACATATAGATGCAGCGGCTAAGGAGATTCCCATTGTACAGTCTTACAACATGTCTCTGGGAATCAATACACTGGTGAAACTGTTAAAGTCTGCGGCACCGCTTTTGGCAGATGCCGGGTTTGACATTGAAATCATTGAAAAGCACCACAATCAAAAAATTGATGCACCAAGCGGAACTGCATTGCTTCTGGCAAACAGCATGAATGAGGTGCTGGATCACCAGTATTATTACCAGTATGACCGTTCCACCAGAAGACAAAAGAGAGAACGGACAGAAATTGGAATCAGTGCCATTCGTGGTGGCACCATTGTAGGGGAGCATGAAGTGATTTTTGCTGGAAAAGATGAGGTCATTTCCCTGAAGCATGAAGCCCATTCCAAAGCAGTATTTGCCAAGGGTGCTGTGCAGGCAGTGAAATTCCTGGCAGATAAGGAAAATGGCCGCTACACAATGGCAGATGTTATCGCATAGAAACTGGTTGTAATCAAATAGGCAATTGCGAAACTCTTTGAGCAGACCCAAAACAGCCTGCACATCAGAAATTTTTTCAAATAAAGATTTTGATGAAAGGCGTTCGGCATTATAGTTTCGCAATTGTTTATATGAGTAAGAATGGAAGAGAGGGCTGAATTCTATGAAAAGATTTGCCATGCAGAAACTGTTAGAATGGAAAAACGATCCGGACAGACTTCCGTTGATTATCCGTGGCGCACGTCAGGTAGGGAAGACCTGGTTGATGAAGGAATTTGGCAGGACATGTTTTGAGAAATGTGCCTATATCAATTTTGACCGGAATGAGAGGATGCAGAGGCTTTTTTCAGGAGATTTTGATGTGGAGCGGATTTTACAGGGACTGGCAGTGGAAAGTGATGTGGAGATTGAGCCGGAACATACGCTGATGATTCTGGATGAAATTCAGGAAGTGCCTGCTGCATTACAATCCCTGAAATATTTTTGCGAGGATGAACGGCATTCTTATTATATTGTTGCGGCAGGTTCCCTTCTGGGAATTGCCATGCATGGGGGGACTTCTTTTCCTGTGGGGAAAGTAGACAGTATGGAACTGTATCCCCTGTCTTTTACAGAATTTCTGGAAGCCACAGGAAACGGGCAACTGCTTCACTTATTGCAGCAGCAGGACTTTGGATTGATGACCGCCTTTAAGGATAAATACATTGACCTGTTGAAAAATTATTATTTTGTGGGTGGGATGCCAGCGGCAGTGAATGCATATGTGAAGGATAAAAATTTAAAGAATGTTCGCCGAGTGCATCAGAGATTACTTTCTGCTTATGAGCAGGATTTTTCCAAACATGCGCCCACTCCGGTGATTCCGAGAATCCAGATGGTTTGGGACGGCATCCCTTCCCAGCTGGCAAAGGAGAACAAGAAGTTTATATACAGCGTCTTACGGGAAGGGGCGAGAGCCAAAGATTTTGAACTGGCGATTCAGTGGCTGATCGATTGTGGTCTTTGCCATAAAGTAGGCAGAGTGAAAAAAGGCGGCATTCCCTTAAAGGCATATCAGGATATTTCTGCATTTAAACTGTATTTTGTGGATGTAGGATTGCTGGCGGCAATGGTAGATTTGGATGCCAGGACCCTGCTGAAGGGCAATGATATTTTTGTGGAATTCAAAGGCGCATTGACGGAACAGTATATTTGTCAGCAGATTTTATCTGATCTGGATCTGGTTCCCTATTACTGGTCTGCGGAAGCTTCAAAAGGGGAAGTGGATTTTGTGTTGCAGTATAGCGGAAATGTGATTCCCATCGAGGTGAAAGCAGAAGAAAACCTGAATGCAAAAAGCCTGAAAAGCTTTATCACCAACTACCAGTTGCCTTTTGGCATCCGAACTTCCATGTCGGACTATCGGGTGCAGGCGCATCTGCTGAATTTACCCCTGTATGCCTTCTCCCAGCTGAGAGAAGTGTGCGAAGGGATGGAAGCCGGAGAATAAGGAAATATCACTTGCAATCATTCCTTCAATATGTTAAAATCTGTAAGAAAATGTTTATCGTTTGAGTGTCAAGGTTTTCCCCTGACACTCAGATTCCTTTTATACATCAGAGTGATAGACAATTGCGAAACTCTTTATGAGGAAAGAAAACAGCCTGCGCATTATAAATTTTTATGGATAGGGGGAAAAGTAAAGTTTATCTACGTACTGGCGAGGAAGGCAAATATGTTTTTTGAAGGCTCTTGAAAACGTCGGTACTTGCTTTTTGGAGCGAATAGCGAACAAAAAGGTTAGTATCCGTTACGTTTTCACTGTAGCGAAAGCGTGCCTGAAAAAAACATATTGCGTACGAAGACAGTACGTGTAGACATTGATCTGCCTGCCGATCAAAATTTTGAGCAAAGGCGTTGGGTGTCATCGTTTCGCAATTGTCCAATCAGAGTGATATTTGGAGGCAAATCGTGGAAAAATACGGTGTAAATGAATTAAGAAAGATGTTCCTGGAGTTTTTTGAGAGCAAGGATCATCTGGCAATGAAGAGTTTTTCTCTGGTACCTCATAATGACAACAGCTTGCTGATCATCAATTCCGGTATGGCGCCTTTGAAGCCATATTTTACAGGACAGGAGATTCCGCCAAGACGCAGAGTCACCACCTGTCAGAAGTGTATCCGTACCGGCGATATCGAGAACATCGGTAAAACCGCACGTCACGGTACCTTCTTTGAGATGTTGGGAAATTTCTCTTTTGGAGATTATTTTAAGAAAGAAGCCATTGCATGGTCCTGGGAGTTTCTGACTGAGGTAGTGGGGCTGGATCCGGAGCGTCTGTATCCGTCTATTTATGAGAATGACGAAGAGGCATTTGAGATCTGGAACAAGCAGCAGGGCATTCCGGCAGAGCGGATCTTCCGTTTTGGCAA
>ONWL01000076.1 GCA_900321525.1 uncultured Eubacteriales bacterium | reverse complement strand
GCTGACCTCTCCCCTGTTAGGAGACCGTCAGATTCGCCGGGGTGACGAAGTCATTACCGTAGCGGCTGGTTTTCCCACCACAGTAGCACCGATGATTCAGTATGGTGCGGTACCGGTATTCGTGGATATGGCAATCCCACAGTATAACATTGACACCACACTGTTAGAGCAGGCTCTTTCCCCAAAGACAAAGGCAATCATGCTGGCTCATACCCTTGGCAATCCATTTGATTTGCAGACGGTGAAAGATTTCTGTGATGCCCATCAGTTATGGCTCATTGAGGACAACTGTGATGCCCTGGGTTCTGCGTATACTTACAATGGCACACGCTGTCTCACCGGCACCATCGGCGACATCGGCACTTCCAGTTTTTATCCTCCACACCATATGACCATGGGAGAAGGAGGTGCAGTCTACACCAGCAATCCATTGCTGCACCGGATCGTCCGCTCTCTCCGTGACTGGGGACGTGACTGCATCTGTCCATCCGGCAGAGACAATCTGTGCGGACACCGGTTTGACAAACAATACGGGGAACTGCCGGCAGGATATGACCATAAGTATGTCTACTCCTCCTTTGGCTATAATCTGAAAGCCACCGACATGCAGGCAGCCGTAGGTTGTGCACAGCTGCGAAAGTTCCCTTCCTTTGTGGAGAAGCGCAAGCACAATTTTGCCCGGTTAAAAGAAACACTGCTGCCCTTGCAGGAACAGCTGATCCTGCCGGAAGCATGCCCCGGTTCTGATCCTAGCTGGTTTGGCTTTTTGATTACCTGTAAGGAAGGAGTGGATCGAAACGCAGTGGTACAGTATCTGGAATGCCATGGCGTCCAGACCCGTATGCTGTTTGCTGGAAATCTGCTGAAGCATCCTTGCTTTGATGAAATGCGCAAAAAGCAGGAAGGCTACCGTGTGGCAAGTTCTCTGGAAGTGACAGACCGGATCATGCGTGATACCTTCTGGATCGGCGTTTATCCGGGCATGACCGATGAAATGATCGACTATATGGCAGATATGATCAAAGAGGCGGTTGCACAGGCATAATCCGTCTTTTCAAAAGATATCAGATGAAAATTTTCACATTGCTCCTGATTGCATACGCAACTTTTTTCTCTTCGTGCGAGGTTTTATCTGTCGCATTTTTTGGTGACAGCGTCTTTCTGTTATCTGATAGGAATTTTCTATTACATAAAAACTCCTGTGAATCCACTCACATCTTCTCATGTGTGTGTTCCACAGGAGTTTTTCTATCTCCATGTGTGATCCTCATACAGATCACAGACGATGCCTCAAAGCAAAATCCATTCTGTTTTCATTGCACAGTCTCATTTGATTACTCGACTACACTTTCATCTGCTACAAAATCTGCCACCTTTTCCATCAACAATACCTGGCTCACATAGCCCTTGCCATAATACTCATAAATCTCTCCCATGGCATCCGCATCATATCCGAAAATCTCTTCCGCATCTCCCTCTTCTGCCTTGATATCTTCCTGCTCACAGATTGCCTGTGCGATCAGCATTCTGGTCAGATCAGTATTGGCATACTCACGCTCAGACTCTTCAAACTCTTCTTCTGTGGTGCCGTAATAAGACAGAAAGTCTTCATAACTCATCCCATAAGAAGATGCCATATACTTATACATCTTGATCTGCTGTTCTACATAATTGTCAATCAACGCTTCCGGAATTTCATCTACTGTACTGTCTTCTAATACCTGATTCCATACATAAGTCTTTAACAGATCACGATCACGCTCCGCACGCGTTCCCTCTAAAAATGCATCTGCAGAATCATATTCCGGGAAATTCTCCTCTACAAACGCATCATCTACTTCTGGTGTCACTTCTGTTGTGATTCCATTTAATGTAATGTGGAATACGGTATCCTGCCCCTCTAAATCTGTATTGCTTGGATAGCTGTCCGGGAAAGTCACTGTAATGTCGAATTCCTCTCCAATCTCATGTCCAATGATCTGATCTTCAAATCCGGGAATAAAGGTACCGGAACCAATTTCCAGATTATACCCTTCTGCTGTGCCGCCATCAAACTCTACGCCATCCAGAGAGCCCACATAGTCAATGTTGACGGTATCCCCAGACTCTACCGCTCTGTCTGTTACATCCACTGTCTTTATATAGTCTGCCAGTAAGTTGTCCAGATACTCTTCAAAATCTTCATCAGATACCGTTGCTTCCTCAGCTGGTACTTTGATTCCCTTATAGGTTCCCAATGTGACATAATCGGATGCTGTATAATCCTCAAACAGTCCATCCTCCGTCAGACCGGCACTGAAATCCGGCTCCTCTACAGTCTCTGCTACACTTTCCTCATCTGTAGAACCGGTACCATCTTCTGTGCCCTGTTCCTCGCCATCTGTGCTTTCCTGGCTCTCTGTTACAGCCGCTGTCCCTGCTTCACCGGAACCGGCAGTTTCTTTGCCCTTGTCTTTGTTGCCACAGCCGGCACCCATAACAGATGCAACGGTCAGCATGGTTACACATCCCAATAAAATACTTCTTTTTTTCATCATAAACTCCTTCTTCAAACATTTCCTGATGCAGCAAGCTGCATCCCTTTATCTCAAAAACCACTTCTTACAAGCAGTTACTTGATTCATCTTTCTGTTTCACCATTCTTCACTGTCCCACAGAACCGTAAATGGACCATCATTTTCCAATGATACTTTCATATCTGCGCCAAAACTGCCGCTTGCCACTCCGCCGGGCACCAACGCCTTGCAGCATTCGATGAAATACTCATACAATGCTTCTGCCTTCTCAGGCGCACCTGCTTTCACAAAGCTGGGACGGTTTCCCTTCTTACAGTCTGCATACAACGTAAACTGGGATACCACCAATATCTGCCCCTGTACATCCTGAATAGAACGATTGATCTTTCCTGCCTCATCCGGAAAAATCCGCAGAGTAGACAGCTTTTTGGCATACCGCTCTGCCATCTCCTTTGTATCTGTATCGGCCACGCCAAGAAATACCAGATATCCTTTTCCAATGGCTCCGATTTCTATGCCTTCTACGGTTACACTGGCATGATTGACTCTTTGAATGACCAGTCTCATAAATTCAACTCCGCCATACGATTCTGATATTTCTTCTCCTGCTCTGCCTTCAACTCAGAGTTGATATCCATGTAAATGATAAAAATTTCCTCTACACTCTTACCTGTCTCGGAAGCAATCTCCTCCATAACCGGTTTAATCCGCTCCAACTGAACGGAAATGGGGGTATGATCCGGATCAATGTCCTGCAAATGTTCCTCTGCATATGCATTGATCCGATTGGTCAACTCTATTTTCTGATTTCTTGTCACCTTACTATTTCTCTCCTATTCTCCGCTGTCTGCCTGACATCGGTACTTCCTGCCATCCACTCTCGATCAAATGACTACATGAAAATGGCACAGACGGCAACGACCGCATGGTAAGTATACCACACTTTTGGATTTTTGTACTACTTTTCACAAAAAGTTCACTTCCTTTTTCCTGCTGCTTTTTTATTTTTCTGTCTGAATGACAAATTTTACGACAATTTGCTTGACAGAAGGTAGATTCTTTATTATACTAAAATAAGAATTATTCTTATTTATGGCTGATCAAAGTTAGAGTGGACAGACCGCTTTCTGTCCACTCTCTGATCACAGCTGAACCGGAGGGATTTCTATGCAAAAGCGAAGCAGACAGCGAGAAGCCATCCTGACTTTTTTACAACAGCGAAAAGATCACCCCACTGCGGATATGATTTTTCAGGGGGTGAAGGATGCAATACCGAATTTAAGCCCCGGTACGGTTTATCGGAATTTGAAACTTCTGGAAGAAGCCGGTACCATCCAGCGCATCTCCATTGGGGACAGCGCAGATCACTACGATGGGAATTCCAGTCCTCACTATCATTTTTATTGTAAGAAATGCGGTAGTCTGACAGATTTTCCTATGCCAGTGCTTTCTGACCTGAATGTATTGGCGGCTCATCGATTCTCCGGCAGTATTGATGGGCATTCGGTACATTTTTATGGCATCTGCCCCAAATGCATGCCTTCTTCCGATAAAGAGGATTCTTTTATTCAGGAATAATTCTTAATTTTGACTGAATTACCCTCGGGTATTCAAATATTTTTTAAGGAGATTTGATTATGAGCAAATTTGTATGTAATGTATGTGGTTATGTGTATGAAGGCGATGCCGCACCGGAGTTTTGTCCAGTCTGTAAGGCACCCGCTTCCAAGTTCACCAAGCAGGACGGCGAACTGACATGGGCTTCCGAGCATGTATTAGGTGTGGCACAGGGTGTTAGCGAAGACATCATTGCAGACCTGCGTTCCAATTTCCAGGGCGAATGTTCCGAGGTTGGTATGTATCTGGCAATGGCAAGAGTGGCATATCGTGAAGGATATGCTGAAATCGGCGCTTACTACGAGAAAGCTGCTTTCGAAGAGGCCGAGCATGCTGCAAAATTTGCTGAACTGTTAGGGGAAGTCGTAACAGACAGCACCAAAAAGAACCTGGAAATGAGAGTCGAAGCAGAAAACGGCGCAACCGCTGGTAAGACCGATCTGGCAAAGAGAGCAAAAGCTGCAAATCTGGATGCCATCCACGACACCGTACATGAAATGGCTCGCGACGAGGCAAGACACGGCAAAGCATTCAAGGGTCTGTTAGAGAGATACTTTGGCTAAGCTATGAGCCATGCCAGACCGAGTAGTGGAAGCCGTCGGGTGCTTGCACACGTAAGGCTGCAAACTACGAAGGGGTGATACGGCGACAGCCGTCCAGCGAGAAGTAGCGAAGCGAATTCGAGATGGCAGCATGGCGAAGATCAAAATAACACCCTGCAAGTTTACTTGTAAGGGTGTTTATTTCTGGCATTTTATACGGCGACAGCCGTCCATGAAATAGCCCGAAGGGCTATGAATGGTCAATTGCGAGTCTAAGGCTGCAAACTACGAAGGGATGATACGGCGACAGCTCTCACAACTTTTTTATGAGAAATCCGATGATATTGACATACCCATTGATTCCTTTTTCAAAATATTCCCCATCTCTCTTTGCAAATGCATGTCCCGATGCAAACCAATCTTTCCATGCCTGCTCTCCGGTTTCTAGTTCAAAGGCCTGCACGATCTCATACTGACCTTTGGAATTGAAATGATGCTTCCACCACTCAATGCTATGGAACAATTCATACTCGCTCTCTTCTCCCTCTACCCATTCCATGAATTTCCTCCCGCAGTCCCGGCATGGCAATGTAAACATATCCGCCAGACTTCACAAGGGGCAGTATCTTTGTCTCAAAAAAGGACGCTTCTGTGGCAAAATAATGAAAGGAGTCTATACTGACTATAGTATCGAGCATCAAACTCTTTTGCCAGATACAAACTAGTCAGTCCTTTTCCACACCCCAGATCCAGAACACGAAGCTTGCGGTTCATTGGATACTTTTCCAGCATCTCGTCTAACAATCTCATACTGTTTGGTCCCATCATCCATTCTTTTGTAAATACATTCTGATATTGATCACCATTTCATCCTGTTATCCTCCGATCTTGTTGCTCACATTTTTCTCTAGTATAACAGTGACTCTCCTGCAAATCTACCAACTTTTTCTTAGATACCATATGGTTTCCCACCTGATCAATCCTTATCTGCAATCTTTCAAAAATGCCACATAAGCTTTCTTTGCCTCATAAATATCCGCCTTACTGGTGGTTTCCCATGGGGCATGCATGGACAACACTGCCACGCCGCAGTCGATGACTTCCATTCCATAATTGGCCAGTATGTATGCTATGGTGCCGCCACCACCCTGATCTACTTTTCCAAGCTCACAGAACTGGAAAGCCACCTGATTGTCGTCCATGATCTTCCGGATCTTGGCGATATACTCTGCATTGGCATCATTGGAGCCGGACTTGCCGCGACTGCCGGTGTATTTGTTAAAACAGATACCATGCCCCAGAAATGCGGCATGGGATTCCTGATAGGCACTTGCATACAGAGGATCATAGCCTGCACTTACATCACTGGACAGCATGCAGGAATGTTGCAAAGTCCGGCGCAGTGCCAGTTCACTGTACCCGCCTACACGGTCAATCAGTTCGGCTGTGGCATTCAGAAAGAACGCAGAATGCATGCCGGTGGCACCGTTGCTACCCACTTCTTCTTTGTCTGTCAACAGGCAGACAGCGGTCCGCTCCGGTATCCCTTCCATTTCCAGAATGGCCTCCAGAGACGTGTAAGCGCATACACGGTCATCCTGTCCATATCCCATGATCATGCTCCGGTCAATGCCCGCATCTCTGGCCGGTCCTGCCGGTACGATCTCCAGCTCTGCGGACATAAAATCTGCTTCTTCTATCTCATATTTTTCCTTCAAAATGGCCAGAATCCCTGCCTTTACCTGATCCTTTTCTGCTCCTGCTACAGGTCTGCCTCCCACCAGTACATCCAGATCTTCTCCCTGGATGACCTCAGAAGCCTTCTTCTGCATCATATCTGCGGACAAATGAATGAGCAGTTCTGTAATGCCTACCACCGGATCAGCCGGGTCTTCTCCAATGACGATATTGATGGTTGTGCCATCCTTCTTTACCACTACCCCGTGAATGGCCATAGGCAGACACACCCACTGGTATTTCTTCACACCCCCATAATAGTGGGTATCCAGATAAGCCAGCTCATGATTTTCATACAATGGGTTAAACTTCACATCCAAACGGGGCGAATCCACATGGGCACCCAGAATGTTCATGCCCTGCTCCAATGGGGCACTGCCGATATGGTACAATGCCAGTAACTTGCCCATATGAGCTGCATACACTTTATCCCCTGGCTGTAAAGTCTTTCCTTCTGCCACGATGATTTCCAGATTTTCATACCCCCTGGCCTCTGCCATAGCAATGGCCTCTGCCACACACTCCCGCTCGGTCTTGCACCGGCTGATAAAACTACGGTAATTGTCATTTAAGGCGTCTAATGCTGTCAGCGCAGCCTCGTCATAGGTATTCCATACAGATTCTGTTTTCATCTCTTTTACTCCTCTCGTTTTTC
>ONWL01000326.1 GCA_900321525.1 uncultured Eubacteriales bacterium | reverse complement strand
GGCAGAATTTGCAGAATTTGTAGACACAGCCCATGCCCATGGGATCCGTGTTGTGATGGATGTGGTCATGAATCATGTAGGATATGTCACTTTAAAAGATGCGGATGAATATGGATTTGGGGAACTGAATTCCGGCTGGCAAGATTATTACTATGGAGATACCAATCTGCTTTCCGGTGGAAAGCCGGAGTCAGAGACTTGGTATAACGTGGATTCTGACAAATGGGCCAATTGGTGGGGAGCAGATTTCGTTCGTGTGAATTCCGCATACAAGGGATATACATACCAAACTGGCGGCAATGATCAAACCATGTGTCTGAGTGGTCTTCCGGATGTAAAAACAGAGAGCACCAGCGCAACGGGTATCCCAAAACTGTTACAGACAAAGTGGACAAGGGAGGGCAGATATGAACAGGAGTCTTCCGAGCTGACAAGTTTCTTTCAGCAGTCAGGTTTGGCAGCCACTCCAAGCAATTATATTATTAAATGGCTGACCGACTGGGTGCGTGAGTATGGGATTGATGGCTTCCGCTGTGATACGGCCAAGCATGTAGATCTGGCATCCTGGAATCGTTTAAAGGAGCAGGCACAGATCGCACTGGATTCTTGGAGAGAGCAAAATCCTACTATGGCAGGTGCGGACTGGGAGGAAGACTTTTGGATGACAGGTGAAGTTTGGGGACATGGCGTAGGAAAGAGTGCGTACTTTGACTATGGATTTGACTCTATCATTAACTTTTCCTTCCCTCGTGATGGAAATGCCGGTGCCGCACTGGAAGGCACTTACAGCAATTATGCGGCTAGTATCAATACGGATGATGATTTCAATGTATTGAGTTATATTTCTTCTCATGATGACGGTCTGGGTGCAAGAGGGAATTTGATTGGAGGTGGTACCTCGCTGCTTCTGGCACCAGGTGCGGTACAGATCTATTATGGAGATGAAACAGGGCGTGGATACCAGTGGAAGGATTGGTTTACCAGCGACTATACGGATCAGTGTTATCGTTCTGATATGAACTGGGATTCCATTGACCAGGATGTATTGGCACATTGGCAGATTGTGGGCCAGTTTAGAAGCCGTCATATTTCTGTGGGTGCAGGTGAGCATAAGATGATTGCTGCAAGCCCATATACATTTAGCCGTATTTATAACAAAGACGGAATCAGTGATCGGGTAGTGGTTTCTATGCCGGGCACCAGCGGAAATTGTGTGGTTGACTGTGGTGGTGTTTTCTCCGCAGGCGCAAAGGTAAGAGATTATTATACTGGTGAACTTTATACAGTAGCAAGTGACGGAACCGTGGCCGTGAAAGCCGGAAAAAATGGGTTGATCCTTCTGGAAAAGGGAGATAAGTCTCCTGATGTTGGGGTAAGCCCATCTTCTAAGTCCTACTACAAAAATGTAAATGAGGGACTTGAACTGACACTGACTGTTACAAATAATGCAATTGCAACATATAGCATCAATGGTGGTACAGCAACTCCTTTCACCAACGGCACAAAGATTACCATTGGCAAAGGGGATGCATTTGATACAAAGACAACCGTAACCGTATATGCGTCCAATGAAGACGGTTCTGCCGGGGTTTGATTCGGGTGAAAGCAGAAGCAAGCCAGTTTGCTTCCGCACCGTATGCATATATTTATAATGATGACAACAAAGATGTCATAGAATTGACCGGTGCATGGCCAGGAGCAAAGATGACATTGGAAGATGGTTATTATGTCATCGAAGTCATGAAAACAGAAGCCATGGACGAGCCTTCCGCAAAAGTGATTTTTAACGGCGGAAGTGGAAGCTGGCAGCTGCCTTCTGGAACAGATGCTCCAGGATTTGATGTGACTGGTTCCATGATTTATGAGAATGGAACTTGGACTACGGAAGAAGACATTGATCCAACAAACATCACATTAGATAAGACAAGTGATGTAGTGGAAGTGGGTGGCACCATCACCCTGACCCCATCTATTCTGCCGTCAAATGCGGTCAAAACAGTGACATGGACTTCCAGCAATCCATCTGTGGCTACAGTGGAAAATGGTGTGGTGACAGGTAAGGCGGTGGGAACTGCAAAGATTACGGCCACCACTTCCAATAATCTGACCGCTACGGCCACCATCACAGTAAGCAAGCAGGTAGTAAGAGGTACTGTTACTGTCAATTATGTAGATGAAGCGGGCACCGTATTAAAATCGGTTTCTATAACAGGCGCACAGGGAACAGAATATACAACCGATGCCGTAGAAATTTCCGGTTATACTTTAAAAACAGCACCGCAGAATGCATATGGAACTTATACATCTGGCACAACAACCGTGACATATGTGTATGAAAAAGTAGAAAATGGCGGCACCATTACCAGTGACCAGATTTATTATGCGTCCACTGCGTCCGCTGTTACCGCTTATATGTATTCTGATGCTGGAAACAATGGATGGCCTGGTACTGCTATGGCCAAAGAAAGTACAGGGCTCTATCGCATTGCGGTACCGGAAGCATATGAAAATGGCAATGTGATCTTTGTGGCAGACGGCGTACAGGTACCGGGAGCAGGTCAGGCCGGATTCCAGATCATAAAAGGTATGGTATATAACAATGGCGGTGTGGCTTATGTATATGGGCAGAGTGAACAGACAGGAGGGTCAAGAACCTTTTACTTTACAAAACCAAGTAACTGGAAGTCCACTGTTTATGCATATGTCTATGATGCAGACGGCACAGGTGGAAGTGTTGCCCCATGGCCTGGTTCTGCTATGACAAAACAGGATTCAGAATACACTTTGACAGTAGATGTAACGGGATATACAAGTCCGGTTGTGATCTTTAACGATGCGGCAACTCAGGTACCGGCTTCTGGTCAAAGAGGATTCAATCTCATTGACAATGGGCACTATGGTTCCACTGGTATGAACAGTATCGATGGTCTGGCAAAGGGAATCCAGATCGATAGCTTTACGATGAATACGGTGAATCCAGTGGAAGCAGGCACAAAGGTGACA
>ONWL01000172.1 GCA_900321525.1 uncultured Eubacteriales bacterium | reverse complement strand
GAGACATTGCCCGTCTCCATTCTGCTGTGATTTCTTATGCAAGAGATTTTATGATCAACAGAGGATTTACTTACTGTGTGCCCCCATTTATGATCCGCAGTGATGTGGTGACAGGTGTCATGAGCTTTGCTGAGATGGATGCCATGATGTATAAGATTGAGGGAGAAGATCTGTATTTGATCGGTACCAGTGAACATTCTATGATTGGAAAGTTCATTGACACCATTGTAAAGGAAGAGAATCTGCCTTATACGCTGACCAGTTATTCTCCATGTTTCCGTAAGGAAAAAGGCGCTCACGGCATTGAGGAGAGAGGTGTCTACCGTATTCATCAGTTTGAAAAGCAGGAGATGATCGTGGTCTGCAAGCCGGAGGATTCTAAGACCTGGTTTGATAAGCTGTGGCAGAATACAGTGGATCTGTTCCGTTCCATGGATATTCCGGTGCGTACTTTAGAGTGTTGTTCCGGCGACCTGGCAGACCTGAAGGTGAAGTCCATTGATGTAGAAGCGTGGTCTCCAAGACAGCAGAAATATTTTGAGGTAGGCAGCTGTTCCAATTTAGGAGATGCACAGGCACGCCGCTTAAAGATCCGTGTGGTAGGAGAAGGCGGCAAGTATTTTGCCCACACACTGAATAATACAGTAGTGGCCCCCCCTCGTATGTTGATTGCCTTCTTGGAGAACAATCTGCAGGCAGACGGTTCTGTACGGATTCCGGAGGCATTGAGACCATATATGGGTGGTATGACAGAGATTCGGGCATAATTTTGAAGCAGGCAGGAGTTTCCTGTGACATAAAATCAAACGGCAGTTTTCTTCCATGTTGCGGGCATGTGGGGAAAACTGCCGTTTCTTCATTTAGAATGATTTACGATGGATTTGGACTAATTTGCTCTCTTGACGGCTGCTCCTACAAATCCCACAAACAGTGGATGTGGGCGGTTTGGTCTGGACTTCAGTTCCGGATGTGCCTGTGTGGCAACAAACCATGGATGAGAGGGCAGTTCAATCATTTCTACAATACGCTTGTCCGGAGACAGACCGGAAAGCTTCATACCGTGAGCAGACAGGGCAGTACGGTAATCGTTGTTGACCTCGTAGCGGTGACGGTGACGTTCGCTGATCTGCTGGGTGCCATAGACCTGATATGCCAGAGAATCAGGGTCTAAGATACAAGGATAGGCCCCTTTTCGTAACGTACCTCCAATATCTGTAATACCGTTTTGATCCGGCATCAGATGGATGACCGGATTGGCAGTCTGTGGCATAAACTCTGCGCTGTGAGCATCTGCAATCCCCAATACATTTCTGGCAAACTCTACGATAGACAGCTGCATCCCCAGGCACAGTCCTAAGAATGGGATGTTGTGTTCCCGGGCATACTGAATAGAAGTAATCATACCATCGATGCCTCGGTCACCAAAACCGCCGGGTAAAATGATACCACTCACATCCCCGAAGGTTTCTGCTGCGTTTTCCGGGGTAACAAGTTCGGAATCCACCCATTTGATCTGTACCTGGTGACGATGGTGTACACCTGCATGTTTTAAGGATTCCACCACACTGATGTAGGCATCATGCAGTGAAACATATTTTCCTACCAGTGCAACAGTGACTTCGCCCTTTGGTGCTTTCCATGCTTCTACCATGGCAGTCCACTCTGCCAGATCTGGTTCCGGGCATGGCAGTTTCAGACATTCGCAGACACGCTGTGCCAGCTGTTCCTCTTCCATCATCAGAGGCACTTCATATAAAACAGAGCAGTCTAGATTTTGCAGCACACAGTTAGAGGGCACATTACAGAATAGGGAAATCTTTTCTCGTATGCCTGGCTCCAGTGGATGTTCGGTACGACACATGAGGATATTTGGCTGGATGCCCATGCCCTGTAATTCTTTTACACTGGACTGGGTTGGTTTGGTTTTCATCTCCTGAGAGGCAGACAGCCAGGGAATCAGAGTCACGTGAATCAAAATCGCATTGTCAAATCCCACATCATGCTGAAACTGACGAATGGACTCAAGGAAAGGTTGGCTTTCGATGTCCCCCACGGTACCGCCTACTTCGATGATGGCGACTTCTGTTTTGTCGGAATTGTAGCTGCGGTAAAAGCGGCTTTTGATTTCATCTGTAATATGAGGAATGACCTGTACGGTACCCCCGCCATATTCCCCACGGCGTTCCTTGTTGATGACTTCCTGATACACTTTACCTGTGGTTACATTGGAATTGCGGTTCAGGCTTTCGTCGATGAAACGTTCATAATGTCCCAGATCTAGGTCTGTTTCGGCGCCGTCTTCCGTGACGAATACTTCTCCATGCTGGACAGGATTCATGGTACCGGGATCAATGTTGATATAAGGATCAAATTTCTGCATGGTGACAGAATACCCTCTGGCTTTTAACAGACGGCCAAGAGATGCTGCTGTGATTCCTTTTCCAAGACCGGAAACCACTCCACCGGTGACGAATACGTATTTTACAGGCATAATTACCTCCATTTCTGCCGCTTTTTCGGCTTGCGTGCTGTAAACTAGTGAATTTTAGTAATATTTGCTCATAACTGTGAAGGTACTGAGCAGTTACTTTTTGGGTGAGAAAAATGAAATGCTTCCGCCATCAGGGGAAGCATCCGGTTTTCTCAAACCCATTCTTTTTGGTAACAGAAAAAATTCTGTCACAAAAAAATGCTACGCACAGGATGCGACCTCGTGCGAAAGAGAAAGAGTTGCATACGCAACCGCACTCGGCGCGAAAATTCTGTGTTTGTAGAATTCTTTTTCATTATACTACTTTCCATAAAAGAAGACCAGAATGTTTTTTGAGATTTTTTTACGGAATCTTCATAAAATATCATACAGTTTTTACAGATTCTGGCTTGATTTATAAAGAAGGAATTACTATAATAAAAAGGACACAAAACAGAAAACGATAAGAACAGGAGATTGAGTGTGGAGAATAGAAATAAGAAACCCGATAATGAAAAGAATAATCTACCCCAGATACTCTTTGTATTTTTGATTGTAGGCGTTGTGACCATTATTCTGATGTCTTTTCTCAATTCATATATGACAGAGAAGACTACAGAGCAAGTCAGCTACAGCCAGTTCATCAATGATGTGAATGACGGTGTGATTTCTCATGTGACCATTCGCAGCACCCGTCTGGAGTATGTGAAGAATACAGATGAAGCATTGATTAAGACCACCTACTATACTCCGATTGTAGCGGACAGAGAACTGGTAGAGCGTCTAGAGGATGCAGGGGTAGAGTTTATTGGAGAGGAAGTCAGCTCCGGCTCCGGTATCGTGGATGTTTTATTGTATTATATATTGCCATTGTTGCTGATTTGGTTTTTGCTTGGCTTCTTCATGCGGCGGATGAGTGGAAGCGGCGGTCCCATGGGAGTAGGCAGAAGCAATGCCAAAGTTTACGTACAGAAAGAAACCGGTGTCACATTCCAGGATGTGGCAGGTGAAGATGAAGCAAAAGCTGCCCTTTCAGAAATTGTGGACTTCCTGCATGATCCGGAAAAATACAAGAATATAGGGGCGAAACTTCCCAAGGGAGCACTTCTTGTAGGACCGCCAGGCACTGGTAAAACACTATTGGCAAAAGCAGTTGCCGGAGAAGCAAAAGTACCTTTCTTTTCCATTTCCGGTTCGGAATTCGTGGAAATGTTTGTCGGTATGGGTGCTGCCCGAGTACGTGATTTGTTTAAGCAGGCCGGAGAAAAAGCCCCCTGTATCGTTTTTATTGATGAAATTGATGCCATCGGCAAAAAAAGAGATGCCGGCAATGGACTGGGCGGCAATGATGAACGTGAGCAGACCCTGAATCAGCTCCTTGCAGAAATGGATGGTTTTGATACGGGAAAAGGCGTAGTCATTCTTGCTGCAACCAACCGTCCGGACAGTCTCGACAACGCCTTGCTGAGGCCTGGGCGTTTTGACCGGCGTATTCCTGTGGAACTGCCTGACCTTGCCGGTCGGGAAGCGATTTTAAAAGTCCATGCAAAAGAAGTACGCATGTCTGAGAATATTGATTATCGGGCAATCGCCCTTGCAACG
>ONWL01000274.1 GCA_900321525.1 uncultured Eubacteriales bacterium | reverse complement strand
CGCATTTGAGGATGTGGATAAGGTAGGTGCGACACTGGATTCTGTCAATCTGGGATTTGGCACCAGCAGCCGCTCTGTGACCATGTATGTATTGTTAAAAGAAGATAAGAAAGAAAGCAGCCAGGAACTTGCCAAAGAAATGACCGCAGCCTGCGCTGATCTGGATTGTGAACTGACCATTTCCGGCTCTACCATGGATGTGAGCTCATTGGGCAGTTCCGGTATCTCCATTGAGATTCGTTCTCAGAATCTGAAAGACTTGCAGGAAGGCGCAAATCTGGTGGCAGAGCGGCTTGCCACAGTAGAGGGGACTCAGAATGTATCAAATGGAATGGAAGACCCCAGTCCGGAACTGCATGTGATGATAGACAAAAATGAAGCTATGAAGCACAACCTGACCGTGGCACAGGTGTTTGCCACACTGGCAGGGGGCATTGCGGAACCGGTTTCTTCTGTGACCATTACAGACACGGGGGAAGCCTATCCGCTGCTGATCATGGACGGAGAAGATGCATTGACAGCAGAGGATTTGCAAGACTATGAGTTGACTGCCCAAAGCACCACAGGAGAAACCAGTACTGTGAAACTGTCTGACATTGCCCACATCGAGGAAACCACCGCATTTTCCTCCATTTCCCGTGTGGATCAGAAGAGGTATCTGAATGTGACAGCAGAAATCGCAGACGGGTATAATGTAGGACTGGTGAGCCAGGATGTGGAGGATGCATTGTCTGATCTGGAACTGCCGGATGGTACAGAAATCGTCTCCAACGGAGAAAATGAAACCATTATGGAGGCAATGGAACAGCTGGTGCTGATGTTGGCACTGGGGATTTTGTGTATTTATTTCATTATGGTGGCACAGTTCCAGTCCTTCAAGTCACCCTTTATCGTATTGTTTACCATGCCGCTGGCAGCCACAGGCGGTTTTCTGGGATTGTATCTGACCGGCAATGAAATCAGCGTGGTATCCATGATCGGTTTCGTCATGCTGGCAGGTATCGTGGTGAACAATGGTATCGTACTGGTAGATTATATCAACCAGCTGCGCTTAGAAGGCACAGAAAAGAAAGCCGCCATCATCGAGGCTGGTATGACCCGTATGCGCCCCATTCTCATGACAGCATTGACTACTGTACTGGGGCTGGTGACTATGGCAATGGGCATCGGTTCCGGTGCAGATCTGATGGCACCAATCGCCATCGTCACCATCGGCGGTCTGCTCTATGCCACCTTGATGACGCTGTTTGTGATCCCGGTGATTTATGATCTGCTGAACCGGAGAGAACTGAAAAAAGTCAGGGAAGAAGACCTGGAGATTTTGCAGATGTAAGAAAGTGTGAAACTTGCGGTGAGAAGGGACAAAATCTGGTGTCCATCATAAAATAGCAGTAGCAAGCCTGCAAGGTGGTGGGGTATGAGACTGTTTGAATTGCGGCAAAAGGAAGTCATCAATATCAGTGATTGTAAGCGATTGGGGTTTGTCAGTGACGTAGAAGTGGATATCAAAGATGGACATATCATTGCACTGGTGGTGCCGGGATGCGGGAAAGTGTGGGGCATCTTTGGCAGAGAAGGAGAGTATATCATTCCCTTTCCGAAGATTTGCCAGATTGGAAAAGATTTGATTCTGGTGGATATGAAAGAAGATGAGTTTTACACGGAAGGCGGGAGACGGGAACCGTGGAAGAAAGAGTAGCACTTCGCCAGGTATTTCTGCCTATAAACTGGCACAGGAAATTCATGTACCGGTTTCCAGAATTCAGGATATTCTTCATGACAGAAGAAAGATTACGGCAGATACCTCTCTTCGTCTGGCCAAGTATTTTGGTGTATCAGATGGATATTTTTTGAGATTACAGAATGACATTGATTTGCGCAATATGAAGGAACTGATTGGCGAGGAAATTGAGACGATTCACGTGTATGAATATGTGTGAAACAGAAGTAAGTGGGAGAAAGCCTGTGTGGTCAGAAAAAGACTGCATAGGCTTTTTTGTGTATAAGACTCTTTATGACACAAAAAGTGCAATGCGTATAATACGATTTTGAGGGAGGGGAGAAAAAACGGTATACGCAACCGCACTGGTTGTAAAGATTTTGCATTTATAAAAGTATAAAATATTTTGAATAGAAAGTTACAATTGTTAAGAATGTATAGTGTACCTTTTTGTTATCAAAAAAATAAAAAAAGAGTTGACAGCACAGGAAAAATATAGTAGTATGAAGATATCTAAATGAGGAACGTGGTAAAACTGGATTAAGTGAAAGTGTCATCATAAAACGATTACTTTTGAAAAAGAAATAGAGCAATTTCAGTCATATGATGTTTTTTGGAAGAGAATGGCGAACAAATCTGAAACGAAACAATCAGAGCAGAGAAATGAAACATGTTTGGGCCTTTCGACATTGTGCATCGTTACTCACAAATCTTCTAACCATCATGAGAAAAAGCGCAAATCCGCAAAGCGAGCTCTTACAGGCAATTAACAAGTAAAATCTCCTTCATTAGAGCA
>ONWL01000017.1 GCA_900321525.1 uncultured Eubacteriales bacterium | reverse complement strand
AAACTGGTATGCACCTCTGGTTTCCTTGTAGGCAGGATAGCCTCTGTGGTCAATCTGTTTCAATATCGTTCTCAAATCTGTTTCTGTTTTCATACCCATTTTTTCTCACTCCAGTTCTGTTACAGACCGTCCTGTCCCTTGACAGAAAACGCTGCATAAATTTTCTCACATTTCGGACAATACCAACCTACATTCCCGGATATCTCTGTATTGAGTACAAAAGACCGGTTTCTCTCGATTTCCTTATCCTGCCCACCCCAAGAGCGCTTACGCATTTTCACTGGTTTGTCAGACCACCACTGCAACAGGTTCACAGAAATGGTCCTACCGATCCATTCCAATTTTCCCTGTTCCATGGGGGTATCGCATACGGTACATCGTGTTTCCAATGGCTTCCTCCCTCTGCCTCTGTATTTTTCTACATTGCACCATCCTGTTTTTCATGTGTTGTTGTCACGATCCTGCTCCCGTCCGATTCTCCTTCGTTACATTGTTATGAAAAAGAGAAACGATATCGGCTCAAAAAAGCCGCTCCGTTTCCCTTTTTCCTTCTACTGTTCCCGTTCTCTAAACATTTGCAAAACCATGATACCAAACGCCTTTCATCTGTACAGGCTGTTTTGGATCTGCGAAAAGAGTTTCGCAATTACCTATTCCTGTTCTTTCCCATACAACCATTGCCCTGATCCCATACTTTGCGGAATCGTGCCCCGGAATCAGTGAGGAAACCTGCTTAAATTCTTGCGACCCCACTTCTGCGGGCTGCTTCTTTCACCGCCTCTGCCACTGCATTTTTCACCCGCTTATCATATGCCGCAGGCAAAATATAATCTGCATGCAGCTCCTCCTCTGATACCAGACCTGCGATGGCCTTTGCTGCTGCAATCTTCATCTCATCGTTGATATCACTTGCCCGCACATCCAGCGCACCACGGAAAATCCCCGGGAAGCACAGTACATTGTTTACCTGGTTCGGATAATCGGAACGTCCGGTTGCCACCACTGCTGCACCTGCTGCCTTGGCTTCCTCCGGGAAGATCTCCGGTGTGGGGTTGGCACAGGCAAAGATGATCGGGTCTTTTGCCATGGAAGCCACCATCTCCTGGGTCAGGGTTCCCGGTGCAGAAACACCGATGAACACATCTGCCCCACGAATCACTTCTGCCAGAGTACCCTTTTCCATCTGCCGGTTGGTAATGGCTGCCATCTGCTCCTTCACCGGATTCAAGCCGGTGCGTCCTTCATAAATGGCGCCCTGTCTGTCCGTCATGATCACGTTTTTCAGCCCCATGGCAATGAGCAGGCGGATGATGGCGATCCCAGCTGCACCGGCACCGGATGTGACGATCTTCACATCATCCAAATGCTTGCCAACCACTTTCAATGCATTGAGCAGACCTGCCAGTGTGATCACTGCCGTACCGTGCTGGTCATCATGAAAGATCGGAATGTCACAACGCTCTTTTAACTTCTGCTCAATTTCAAAACAGGAAGGCGCACTGATATCCTCCAGATTCACACCGCCGAAACTGCCGGCAAGCAATTCCACTGTTCGCACGATTTCCTCTGGGTCCTTGCTGCGGACACAAAGGGGAAATGCATCTACTCCTCCAAATTCTTTAAATAATACACACTTGCCTTCCATGACTGGCATACCTGCTTCCGGACCAATATCTCCAAGTCCCAGCACTGCGGTACCGTTGGTGACCACTGCCACCATATTCCATCTTCTAGTCAGTTCAAAACTTTTCTCTGGATTTTTTTGAATCTCCAGACAAGGTTCTGCCACTCCCGGTGTATAAGCCAAACTCAGTGCCTCCGGCGTATCCACTGCCGCCCTGGAGACCACTTCCAGTTTTCCTTTCAGTTCATAATGCATCTTTAGTGATTCTTTTGCGTAGTCCATGACTGCCTCCTTTGACTTTGGCTAAACCTCCACTCAATAGTCTAACCCTCTTTTGCTGTCTTATCCAGAAAGAGTATAACACTAACCGGTGAACCTGTCCAGTCAGGAAACACGACAAGGTTGTCACAATTCTCTGCCTATGATCTGTCCATCTTCCAATTGTAAAATGTAATCTGCCCCTTCTGCGATACTCCGGTCATGGGTAACGATAACCACTGTTTTGTGGTAACTCTCATGAATGCGGTGCAGCAGGTTCATCACTTCTTCACTGGTACGGTGATCCAGATTCCCAGTGGGCTCATCACAGAGCATAATGGAAGGGCGATTGGCCAGCGCTCTGGCAATGGCCACTCTCTGCTGCTGTCCGCCACTCAACTCTGAGGGCATATGAGTCATACGGTCTGTTAGTCCCAGCACTTCACAGATTTCTGTTATGTATGCCTCATCCACCTTTCTGGAAGACAGGAGAATGGGCAGGATGATATTTTCCCTGACGCTTAACTCCTGTATGAGACAGAATTTCTGAAACACAAAGCCAATCTGTTCCCTGCGAATGGCCGCCAGACGTTTCTCCCTGCACCTAGTCAGGCTTTCCTGCTGCACCAGCACTTCTCCACTGGTGGGCACGTCCAAACCGCCTAATAAGTGCATCAGCGTGGACTTTCCGCTTCCGCTGGTTCCGGTCAGTGCCACAAACTCCCCCTCTTGTACGGTCAGATCCACTTCCTTCAGTGCCTCTACCTGACTGGTTCCCATGTTGTAAATCTTGCTTAACCCCTTTGCCTCAATTGCAATCGTTCCCATAATCCCCTCTCCTCTCATAGTTTTAGAATGATACCTTCTCTAAATCTTCCACAATCCTCTGCCTTCGAATGTATGCAATCTGCGGAAGTGTGACCAGTACGATCAATCCCATCATGATTGCAGTGATCACAAGCAGTGTGAGGATGGGATGATGGGAAAACAGACTGTACCAATACGGCAATTGTAAATACCACGGTTCCCGATATTTTATCAACCCAGATGAAAACCAATCCCCTTTATTGATTTGATAGATAATGTAATGAAACAGACATTCACACATACTCACCGGAACCAAGGCACATACTGCACCAATCAATGGATAGCACATATTTTGCCGGATGATCCATTTTGTAAGCTGTGACAAAGACATTCCAATGGCACGGAGACTGGCAATCTGGCTGCTGCTCATGCGGATTCTGGAATACAGGCTGATGCCGATGGCAGTCATGCCCACAATCATCAATAGAATGATCATCACATAATAAATACACATCACTTTATAGCCAGCACTCTTCATCTCTGCTTTGATTTCTGAAACGGAACTGGAAGACATTCCGGAAGCATGGCTCATCATTCTATACCATGCCACATCCATTTGTGTAACACCATATCCATCCTTCACCTTGGCTGATACCAGCATGTACAGATGATCCGGCAGTTCCCATGCCGCAAATGCCTCCTCTGCACACAGCACCAATACCGGATACTGCCCCAGTTTGGCATAAGTCAGTTCCTGCATCCAGTCCTGTACTTCTCCTGCTTCCCTGTTTTCCGGTACTGCCACAATGGCACCAATTTTTGTCTGGATATCCTTCCGATGGCCAAAAGAATACTCCGTAAAATTCACCTCTACCCCATTGTCTACCGTCTTCTTTTCTAAAATCGGTTCTGCCAGTTCTGATAATTCCATGCTATAAAAATGATAGGTATCTTCTTCCTCAGACAGAACCACATCACTCAAAGGCAGTTCTTCTCCTGCCAAAAAGGCTTCTCTGACTGCATCTGCCTGTCCTTCTGGTACTGCAATGACCACTTCCGCTCCAATCTGAAGCTGCTCCCAGTTCAGGGAACCTGATATCACATATCCTTCTAACTGCTCCATAAGGAGTCTGGAAATCCCTATCGTAGGTGCTGCATACAGTATAGGCTGCGCTCATGACCACGATCATCATCACCATAATGGTCACATCATTCAGATGAATGCTGTCACCAAGTAACGGCATCCAGCTTTTTTCTGCTTTCCGACTCTTTCGATTCTTTCGCACCCGCTTTTTCTTTCCCTGCTCCAAATCCCCCTGAAAAATCATAATGGGGGAAACCCTGCACAGTTTCCACACTGCAACCAATACAGATAGCAACACGCCCGTCATGGTGACAAATAACGGCATGGAATATGGATTATAAGTCACTGCCTTTACATATCGAATGGCATCAAACCCAGTGGCAATCCGAATTTCAAATACATGATCCAAAATGGCAATGATGACCAGATGACATCCCATCCCCACCACCAGACCTACCACTGCCAGCAGGAAACAAAGCACACATAACTCAATGGTGAGATAAATCCCGCTGCCTACAGACGAAAGACCTACACTTCGCAGGATGGCAAGCATCTCGGTCCTGTCCTTTAATATATTGCGCACCAGACCAATGACCGAAATGATGACGATAACCAATACCAGAAATGTGACGATTGGAATCAGCACGGAAGAATAAAAATCCATAAAGATCTTTCCATCCTGAATGGCTTGTAATACATTAGACATATCACCAAATCCATAATCTTTCCAAATGGTTGTTCCAATGCCCAATATCATCGTATATGGATATACACGACCATAGTGAGCATCCCCGACCACTGCATTCCAAAGTGTCCCTTTGGGAGAATCCAATGCCCGAATGGCATCAATATCTTCTATATCCCGCACCCATAAAAGAGCCGTAAGTTTCTCACTTTGAAATAATTCATTTGCTTCCCGGTGCAGAATGATCGTAGGAGGAAGATACGTTTGAACAAAATCTGTCATCGACGGCAACCGATAGAACCCACCTATTGAATTTGGATTGCTCATTTGAAACACACCAGAAATGGTAAAGCTTCTGCTTCCCAATTCCTACCGTTCCAAGTCATACAATACCAGTTCAATCTGCTCTCCCGGATAAGGTGCCACCCCCAACGTCTTTGCCATATTCAGGTCAATGGATACTTCATCCTTTGCAACCGGATGTCTGCCTCGAATACAGCTGACATGATGCATTTCCTGTGCCTTCTGGTCCTCATAGGCAGCAACCTTACACTCCATGTCACTGGTTTTTGATGTAGCATAACCCAATTCATAATAAAATCCCACATCTATCACTTCCTCCATCTCCGAAACCCTCTCCAGTGTTTCCCTGTTGGTTTCATATACGATGGCATCATAATTTCCGTAATAATCTAATTTTTCATCTAGTTCTGCGGTTTTCTCACTTCTAATCAACAGTGCACTACAACATAACGCTGCCACTCCCATTACAATAGCAAGTGCCAGCGTCAACAGACGTTTTTTGTGTCTTATCCAATATCGGAACGAGACTTTCGTCAAGACACGTACCCTTTCCATTCATTCCCCTCCCAGTGCGGGGCTTTTTTATAAAAGACCTGATAAAATTCATGATAACCCCCAGACATAAACTTTACCCCATATTTTTATTACTTGTCAAAATGGTTCAGCAAATATGTACATCACGATTATTCGTATCCATAATACAGCGTTCCACTTACTGTTTGATTGGAACCGGCCGGAGTAATCCATATACTTACAGATTTTCCTGCTGGCACTGAAACAGTCAAATCCGGAACATTTGAATAATGTAGAAACAGTCTACTTGCTATATTTCCATTAGAAACATCTAATTCTACCATAGCTCCAGCAGTTCCTCCCGTCGGGCGTGTATTGACTGCAAATGTCTGTGTATATGGAGCGTTATTCGAATAGGATCCATAGTTAGATGAAACAGACGTACTATAGTCAAAGGACAATTTTGCCAACGCACTAGCTGATGCAAGACTTGCTACTACGCATAATGCAGCTACCGCTAATACAACTTTTTGATTTTATCCATAATAAAATCCTCCTATTAAAAAATTATATAAAACCTCTTACTACTTCTTTTACATAAAGATCACGAGCTCGTTTGCAAAAATTCCTCTTTTCTTACTTTCATAGACGTCCCCAGCAAGATAGAATGATTCTTTGCAGATTCTATATACCAGAAGTAGCAAAATATTTTATCTACACCGATTAACTTTTATATCACATATTTTTCTATCACGTTCTTTTAAATACTTTATAACCTACTTACATTTTATCTTACAGTATTGGAATTGTCAAGCTATTTTTAAATATTTTTTGTGTGTTCAAAAAATTTTATCTCTCCACATCTTAATCGCCCACCAACTATAACCTTTTCGTCTTTTTCAAAAAGGAAGCGGACAGATTCGTGCATTTCTGCCCTAGTCTATCCGCTTCCTTTTATAAACAATCAAATTCTCATGGTACTGTCAAATCAATCCATTACCGTTCTTCTCTTTTCCCTTTTTTCATGGACATCCAGATACCTGCTGCCGCAACACCCATGAGCATGAGGTAATACACATATCCGTTATCTCTTGTGTCTGCTGCATCCCCGTCATCCAATCCTGGCTTGTCATCCTTTGGATCTGCCGGTTCCGGCTTGGTGGGTTCTTCCGGATTCTCTGGTGTTACCGGATCTGCCGGATGTTCACGAACCGGACGATTTTCTGTCACCACATAGGATGGATCGTAAGCCGGTGCCAGTGCTGCCTGATCTACTGAGATTTCCTTCACGTCATCTGTCAGGATCACTCCGGATAATGCAGGAACCGTCACAGTGATGATACCATCTTGTGCTGTGTAAGATGCGCCGCCAATCAGGTCAGTCAGGGTTTCTGCTGAAATCTGCAGTTCATGCAAATCCAGTGTCACTGCCTTTTCGGACTGGCTGTTATTTGCCAGTACGATCAGGGCATCTGCATCATCCCGTCTCACATAAGACAGAATGGTGATGTCACCGGTGTCAAATGGTTCCACAGAACCGGTGCGCAGTGCGCTATAGCTGTTACGGATATTACCTAAAGTTGCATACCATGTCACCAGTTCCTGATTGCCCTGTCCCCATGTAAAGCCGCGACGGTCATCCGGGTCATCTGCGCCTACCATACCAATCTCATCTCCGTAATAGATGGTCGGTGCTCCGGCATAGGTAAACTGTACAAATGCCACTACATACTGTCTCTGCTTTGCCAGATCAGAAGTGCCCTCATAAGTCGGAAACGCACTTGCAATGTCCTTCTGGTTTCTGTCATCATCGATGCCATCTAAGTAGGACAGCAGACGGGTAGTATCGTGAGAAGCTACAAGATTCATCATGGCATAGAATGCTTCCTGTGGATAACGTTCTCTTAATTTCTCCAATGTGTTGGTGGTATCTACCGCAGAACCACCCTTTGCAAATGCAATGGCTGCATTGCGGAACATATAGTTCATGACGGAATCATACATGTCACCTAACAGATATTCTGTGGCGTCATCCCAGATTTCTCCGATGATGACCGCATCGCTGTCCAGTGCCTTTACAGAATTGCGGAAATGCTGCCATGTTTCATCGGATACTTCGTTGGCAACATCCAGTCTCCATCCATTAGAGCCTTCGGTCAGCCAGTACTGGGTGACACTACTGCCATCTTCACTATAGATGATAGAATCTGCCCAGTTTCCTGTCTGGAACTCGGAACCATTGGTGGATTTGATGACCGGCATGTTGTCATATCCCCACCAGCCTTCATATCCATATACCGGCTTTCCTGCACGCAGACCAATGTTGTCGCAGACCGCTTCTCCTGCATCATCTGTCAGATAAGTGCTGTACACATCCACCCAATCGGTATAGGAGTAATCTGTAATGCCATAATTTTCTGTAAAGTATGCTCTTGCAACTGCTTCTGCCTCTGCCTGAGAAGCATTGTTGTCCAGTATATAATCATATACATATGCCCAATACGGGTATGCACCGATGGTATCGGTACCAGCCTCTAAGAACTTGTAATAACGGTCAAAGTAAATCGAGTCATCCGATACATGATTGAATACGCCATCCAATACAATGTGCATGCCATTTGCACTTGCTGCTGCTACCAGTTCTTCAAAATCCCCCAGTGTACCCAGGATCGGATCGATCTTCTTGTAATCACTGGTGTCGTATCTGTGGCTGGAGATAGAGGAAAATACCGGATTGATATAAATCACGGTTACGCCCAATGCCTTCAGATAGGAAATCTTGTCTGTAATACCAGCCAGGTCACCGCCATAAATCTCATTGCTCCAGTTTCTGTCTCCGTAGAATGCGCCGGTTGCCTTGTATTCCTCTTCTGTCAACAGGTCCTCCTGTTCCGGATTCTCCGGAAAGGCATACCAGTCTGAAACAAACTCGTAATCCACCTCTCCACGGGCAGAAATCTGTGCCTGGTTATTGGAACCATCTCCATCATAGAAACGATCCGGGAAGATCTGATATACCACTGCATTCTTCATCCAGTCAGGAGTGATATAACCAGACTTGTATACCACCAGATCATATGGCTTGATGTTTGTCAGGTCTGTTACAATACCTTCTCCGTAGTATCCATCATCATCTGCATAAATCTTCACTGCGGAACCATTGGAGATTGCAAAGTAGTACGTATTTTCTCCGATGACATCAAATGTGGTGGTTACACTCCACTTCTGTACACCATCTACCGGATCACCTGCCGGTGCCAGTTCCAGTGTCTTTCTTTCCACTCCCTTGATGACCAGCAAAGCAGAGATTGCATCTGTGCCAGTATCAATAGAGAATGTCACTTCTTCCCCAGTTGCAACTGCACCATACACACTCTTATAGTCACTATCTTTGGAATTGTAGTAAATGTGCTCTGTCTCCAGTGGTGTGTCAGATGCATTGTGATAATAAATACCAGATGTAGGATCAAAATAGAAGGTCACATCCTTGCTATCGCTTAAAGTAAATGGACTAAATACATATTCCTGTCCATCATACAGGATACGGATATCGGCATAGGTGCCTGCCGACATGGAAACCGTGACAGAATAGATACCGGTCAAACCGCTATCTGTCATCTTGGTGCCTTCCGGAATGCCGGTTCCTTCTAATGCAATATCTGCAAATACATAATCCAATGTAGTCACTGCACGATGAGAGAAATCATTGTAAAATACAGTGACATTCTGGGTACTTGGTACAGTGATGCTGTAGTTTGCACCGTGATCCACACCATCTACACCATAGTTTTCCGGATCCCATGTTTTGTTGATGGCAATCTTAAACTCATAATTTGCAGCCGGTACACTCTCAAATGTGTACTGATACAGACCGTTTCCAATGTACGCCATCTGATTGGCTGCCGCATCCCAGCTTGGACCAGGGAAGGTGCCCGGTACGGTGACGATTCTGCCGG
This sequence comes from uncultured Eubacteriales bacterium, assembly GCA_900321525.1. Lineage (GTDB taxonomy): Bacteria > Bacillota > Clostridia > Lachnospirales > Lachnospiraceae > UBA2942. The sequence goes on along the minus strand of ONWL01000017.1, from coordinate 4,020 downwards.
TAAAGGCATCTCTGGTATAATTGGAATACTCTGTGCCAGATACGGTCACAGTCGGATTGCTGCTGTCTAAGGTTCTCACACCATTTACATCATACACATATACGATATCTAATGGATCATCCCCAAGGAAAATGGCATCTGTTGCAAATACCCCTTCGGAAATTTCTCTCACCTGCACCGCAGTCAGGGATTCTCCTGCTGCCACTGCCGCTTTGTTACCATAGTACAATACCACATTGCTTCCACTGTCTGCTAACATCTGGAATACAGTGGTGCCATTTGTCTGATCAATGACTTCTGCCTTTGCCGGTTCTACCGGTGCAGGCTGCATGCCAAGCAGCTGTGCTACAGTATCTTCGTTGTTTAAAGAATCATATAACTTACCGTCTGTGGTATTATAAACAAATACTACATTTGTATTGTCTTTAGAAACACTCAGTGTACGGTTTCCAGCCTCGGCCTCATACCAGTCACTGTAATCAAATACACACTTGTAGCTATATGCACCGGTATCAAACACCTGTGTGTATACATATACGGTATCGTTGACAGGCGTAAACTCATAACCAGTCAAAGATGCATCCCAATCGCCATTTCCATTTCTGACCGTACCGATCAGAGAAATCGCGGTGGTAAACGGCGCACGGCTCACATTGCCACTGTTGTGAACAGACTCAAATGCAGGTGTTCTAACGTCATCCCATACAATCTGGTTGATCTCATCTACAAACACGGTAATGGAATCGGTACCTGCCGGAATGGTCACATCAACATTAGAAGCCCCATTGCCCAAAGAATAATCCCAGCTGTCATCAAATGCTACCTTGTAACCACCGTCTGCCACGGTCACATCTTCCGCAAGAGGCAGGAACCGGAAAGTTCTACGGTATAGGCCACCACCGATGTAGTCCAGTTCCGCATTTCCATCGGCCGGATTCCAGCTACTGATATCATAGCGATTGCCAGCCTGGTCTACGAACTCAATACCCATAAAGTTACCAACCAGTGCGGCACTATGTACCAGCTGATCTGTGACAGAATTGGCTAATACACCATCTTTCAGACGGAAACACACCGTTGTTTCCTCATCAATGGCAAAAGAGGTTTCGGTACTGGTTTCCACACCATTTTTCCACAGTACACCTGTATATGTACCAGCAGGAAGGTTGATCCTTCCTTCATATACTCCTTTGTCATACAACTGTAAGGAAATGCGTTCCTCTCCCACTGCAACCTGAATCAGGTCAGACACGCTTGCCTCACCAGAAGGCTCTGCAACAGGCTCGGTTTCTACCGATTCTGTCTCCTCAGGCTCTGTCTCTGCCGGTTCAGACTCGGTTTCTGCCGGTTCGGTTTCGGATTCTGCCGATTCTGTCTCAACAGGTGTATCCCAACTTTCCGGTGCTTCGGTATACAGGGTATTATCCACACACCATGCTTCATATTCGGTCTTGCCTGCCAGATCCTTTACATATAAATTGTCAGTCTGATTTTCACTATTGTTGTTAAAGATGACATTTAACTGACTGTCGTTCTGCTTTACCACAGTCACATCATACCAGTTTGGATGGTCACCATTCTCACTGATGGCGCTTCCCGGCCAGGAACCATATTGTGTATAGCCATCAATATCGGTCCAGCTGCCGGTTTCTGTAACATAGGCATAAACCGTAGACCAATTTTCACTGTTGAGATAATGTACTGTCACAGTACAATCCTGTACAGCAGGTGCATCTGCCGGAGCAGAAAGAGGTTCTGTATAATCCCCATCCAGATACCATTCACATTCATAAGCAGTTTCTTCATTATACTTACAGTACAAATCCACAGGAGTCTCCTCCGTGTACTGGCTCATGTAGTTGTGGTATCCTTTTCCACTTGTGTTATTACCCGGATCACTCATATCCAAAAACTGAAATCCGGTAAAGTCCCCCTTTAATGTAAGAGAATACCATCCGTCTTTTTCTGCGGTCATGGTATACCCTTGTGCACCACCCCAGCCACTGATCTCAGTTGGCCCGGCCTGGGCACCTGTCACTTCCGCACTGCCTCCCCAGTACTGCACAGCAGGTGCTTCCCAGCCAAATTCATTTAGAAAATGAATGGTAATGTTGGTATCCCCATCTGCTGCCTTTGAAGTCACACTGGCACCAGGAATGATCTGCATCATGGTAACTGTCAATGTCAATACCAGAAGCAGACTCAATATTCTTTTGCCTGTGCCTTTTTTTGTTAGATTCTTCATTGTTCTAACCTTCCTTTCCGTAAACCGGCTTTTGGGTCATCTCCAAAACCAATCTACAAATATTGTATCATTCAGAGCTGTGCTTTTCCGCTACAATTCTGAACCCATACATACAATGGTATCTTCATTGTACCTGTTCCACAAGCTTCACTCAATATAAAAAATCCGTGAAATTATATCAAATTTCACGGATTTTTTTATCTTTCTTATTCATTTATGACAACTCTTTTCCATTGACCTGCAAATCCATTTCTGTCATAAAAGTTTCCTCATCCATCTGGCCACTTAAAAACAGTGGAAATGCATCGTTGAAAAAATCCTTTAAAAGCACTTCTGACCAATGCATCTGATAATTTGGAAACGTATACTGTTTTTCCTGAAAAACGTCTAGAAATTCTTTTTCCAGCTCTGACATTCTGTCCACATCTACTTCAGACCTTTTTTGTCGATAGGACAAAAATTCTATGGCTCCCTGTACCACATCTTCCTCATATCCGGAAACCACAGCCCAGCCTGACATGGCCACATCTACCATCATACTATTCCCAGGAAACGACGCAAAGCCAATTTCCTCCTCTATCTCCTCTGGAATTTCCTGAATCATCCAGTACCCATTGGCCATCATAGCAGATTCTCCATGAAAAAAACGCTCTTCTGCCTGATTAAAATTCAGTTCATTGGCATCTGCAAACGTATATTGATGAATCCGATACATACATTCTAACATTTTTGCAATACTATCATTGTGATAAGAGCCTGGCAGTGTTTCTCTGATAAAACTGCGCCCTTTCTTATCAGAACACATATATGCAGTAGAAAGCAGCATGGAACACCAATATTCTCCGCTTTCATGAGAAGTCAACGGTACAATTCCATAGTTTTTAATCTGCTCCAGACAGTCAAAAAAATCATCCCAGGTTTCCGGAAAGGCAGCAATGCCTGCCTCCTCCAAAATTCTTCGATTATAAAAAATTCCCGCAGAAGAATACATCCCTTCTTCTAATGGCACCAGATACAGCTCTTCTTCCTCCATATCTTTTAAAAAACCGCTCCACTCTTCTTTTTCCTGAATATAAGGATACAGATTTACAAATCTGTCAATTTCCAGCATCATATGATAAAATTCCGCACTAAATGCGACATCCGTAATCACTGTCGGCAATTGATCCAGTGCGCTTAATAGCTTTAATTCTTCTCTGTATCCCTGTTCTTTTTCCGTGACCCACTGCACTTCTACCCGATAGATTCCTTCATACTCTCTGTTGAATCCTTCCACCAATTCATAGTCTCCCTCTCCAGTCTCCGGATCGATCCGCAGCAATACCGGAATCACCACTTCCTGACCTGCCTCTTTTTTTAAAACTGTTACTTCCACCTTTTCTGTTGCACATCCTGTCATCTCCAAACACAACAGCAAGATACAACTCAATCCAAATATGATGCTACGCTTCATAAGGCTTCTCTTTGAACTGCCTCCTCTCGTTCCATTTCTGTTCCAACAATTCTTTGTCAAACTCAATACAACAGGTCAATCCCTGATCTTCATTTTGATAGAAAAGATGTACACCTTCCCCGTAAGAAAGTTTTAATCTGCGCACTACGTTACCAATACCATATCCTCCGGAAACACTTGCACTGCTTTTTTCTCTGTCCATCTGTCCGGTTTCCAAAAGTCGGTTCATTCTCTCTAGTGTTGCCTCGTCCATCCCACATCCATTGTCATATACTTCTACGACCAGCTTATCCTGTATCTCTTTTACAGAAATTCGAATCCT
>ONWL01000286.1 GCA_900321525.1 uncultured Eubacteriales bacterium | reverse complement strand
GTAGTACCTTGCCCACTGATTTGTGTGTAAGCTGATGGATGATCAGGGGAATGACCTCAGTTCCTCCCGTAGAAGTCTTGCTTCTTGTAAGTATGCCAAGGGAAATCCCAATCAACAGCGCAGAAATCAGCGCATTTATGGGCAGATACGAAATCAAAGGAAGCTGTATGTTACAGGCAATTCTTTCAGTCAGATTTAACAGCAGGGGATATAAGAATGTGCTTGCGGCAGTTGAAACTGCAAACCTCCTCCCCAGAACAATGGAACCTGCCACAAATGCAATCAAATGAAACATCAAAACAGCATACGAAACATTGATATCCACAAAATGACTGATGGCAATAGAAAGACCCGTAAACCCACCCAGTACCAGCTGTGACGGTACCACAAAAAAGGTAACCGCAACTGCGTACAGTGCATTCCCCAACAGGACTGTGGCAATTGTTTTTACTATTTTGGCAATATTATTTTTTGACATCACAAACACCTCTCTATTGTTTAATTTTTTTAATCATATTCGCAGCAATTCAGAACGAAGCCGAATTGAGCAGGCTCTGAATCGTGATGAACATTGTGCACAAAAATCCAATTGCTATCATCAAATAAACAAACTCATATCAGATACCTCTGCCGAGCCCAGAAATGTAGCCACACCACCAAGTTCTACCCCGTCAATCAACTCTTCCTGCTTGATTCCCATAATGTCCATAGACATCTGACAGGCCACGATCTTTACACCATGATCAATGGCAGACTGTATCAGTTCCTCCACAGAAGAATTTCCTTTCTGCTTCATGATGGCTCTAATCATTTTGGGTTCTGCCCCAAACAGATTCATCTGGGAAAGCTTCAGCTTTCTGGTTCCCCGCGGCATCATCATGCCAAACATTTTCTCAATGAAATTTTTCTTCACCTCCATCCCCTGTCTCATTGTACAACAGCTGATATCCCTAATCTAACAATTGGCTCACATTCCTGTCAATGACCGCAGATATGCTTTTTTCTTGATCTGGTAATAAGATAAAGTTATCATGTTTTCCTGCAATACACCCCTATGGCTTTTCCTGCAAAGAGTCCTGTTCCTGCTCCCCCTGCCTGATCAATATTTTCCGTCATGCTTCCACCTCCGGCATACATTTTTCCAAGTCCTGCCAGAATCTCTTTGGAACAGGAATAGTAATGGGTAGAAATATAATCCTGCAGCCGCTTCACCTGCGCTTGCACCTCTGGCTCCTCTGGATTATGGTCTTTTAACTTGCCCATTTCAGCAAAAATTTCCATCATCCCCACTGCAAGCCTTCGTTCTTCTTCTCTTGTCCGTCCGCTGCTTTTCTCCTGAAACTCCTGATACGCTACAGTGGATCCCCACTGGGCCTTTGCCTCTTTTGCATATGCATCTATTTTCTTTGTGTCAAATACTGTAAAATCCAATGCTCTCACTCCTATCACTTTGATTCCACGAGCCAGGGTAATGAGATTCTCCAGATGCTCTTTTTGCATCTGAAGCAGCGTAATCTGCTGATCCAGTGCCTGATTTCGATCAAAGACAGGACTGTCCAAAATACCTTTGATTTCTTTCAATGAGAATTTCAATGTTTTGAACAGCAGAATATGCTGCAAGCGTTCCAATGCAGTATCGTCATACAGCCGGTAGCCTGATTCCGTCACTTCTGCCGGACGCAGAAGCCCGATTTTGTCATAATGATGGAGTGCCCGTATACTGACACCCGTCAATTCACTGACTTCATGAACTGTCATCATCCTCTCTTACCTCCTCGTGTGAGACCAATATAAACTATGACACAAGGTGAGAGTCAAGACTTTTTCAAAAATTTCCATCACACTCTCTTATCACTGTATATTGATACCGTTTCCCCTGCATGCTCAATCACTGATATCCGCATCTAACGCCACAGACATATGATATTCCGGATACCGTTCCTGTACTTCCCGTACGATTTCCTGATAGGTTCCCACTCGATCCGGTGCGGCAAAATCAATGATCACATCAAAATGAATCTGTTTTTCTGTTTCATTGACGTAAAATCCATGCATTTGCAGCACATGGGCATGGGACATGACGATTCTGCGAATCTCATTGCGGATTTCTGCCGCTTTGTCATTCTTCGTGTTCATAGAATACACGCTAATTCCTGCAAGCATCACCTGATGGGTTTCATAAACCTTCTGCACAATCTCACGTTCCAGGGCATCCAGCTTTTCCACAGAATAGGTATCCGGCACTTCGATATGTACGGAACCGATCAATCTGTCCGGTCCATAATTGTGCAGCACCAGATCATAAGCACCATGTACATCTTCAAACTCCAACAGCGTCTTCTTGACCCCTTTTGCCACGTCACTCTCCACCCGTTCTCCCAGAATCTCTGATAAGGTATCCCGAAGCATCTCAAAACCGGACTTGATGATGATGACAGAAATCACCGCACCCAACCATGCTTCCAGACGCAGCCCCCAGATCAGGTAAATCGCTGCGGCCACAATGGTGGAGGCAGAAATGATGGAATCCAGCGTGGCATCTTCTCCCGATGCAATCAGGGAATTGGAATTTACTTCCTCTCCCACATGTTTTACATATCTGCCCAGCACAATCTTCACCAGCACCGCCACTGTAATGATGATCAGTGCCACTGTAGTATACTCCGGTGTAGTGGGATAGATGATCTTCTTACCCGATTCCACCAGAGAAGTAATCCCTGCATATAACACAATCAGAGAAATGATGGCGGCACTGAGATACTCAATCCGTCCATATCCAAGGGGATGCTTTTTATCCGGTGCCTTCCCTGCCAGCTTTGTTCCAATAATCGTAATCACAGAAGACAGGGCATCACTTAAATTGTTTACCGCAT
>ONWL01000159.1 GCA_900321525.1 uncultured Eubacteriales bacterium | reverse complement strand
GAGAATACTTGCCGATGAACGGATCCACAATGGTTTTCCATACTTTTGCACTAACATGTTTGTTCTCATCATATTCCAGAAGCAGCAATTCTCCGTTGCTGTCATATCCGCTGACCATATCATAGGAAGGAGCCGGGAAATATTTCTTGATTGCCAGCATGAGCATATTCATCCCCTGTGCATGGGTTCCGCTTCCCATCAATACCGGTACGATCTTGCCATCCATGACATGGGCACGCAACGCACCGGAAATCTCTTCATAAGTAAACGGATCCCCTTCAAAATAACGTTCCATTAACGCTTCGTCTGTCTCTGCCACTGCCTCTAACAATGCCTCACGGCTAATGGTCAAGTGACGATCCATATAATCCGGAATCTCACATTCCTCATATTCACTGGTGTCATTGATGAAACGACGACCTTTCATCTTTACCACATTAACAAATCCCACAAATTTTTCATTTTCACGAATGGGCACATGAAATGGTGCAATCTGACGGCCATACTTTTCATTGAGTTTCATCACTACCTGACGATAACTGGCTCTGTCATCATCCATCGCTGTCACAAAAAACATGCGAGGCAGATGATACTGGTCACACAGTTCCCAGGCTTTGTCTGTCCCTACCTCAATACCGGACTTACCATTGATGACAATGATGGCAGCATCTGCCGCACTGATTGCCTCTTCCACTTCGCCTGTAAAGTCAAAATATCCTGGTGTATCAATAAGATTGATCTTGATGTCATCATACTCCACAGGAATCACCGATGCACTGATGGAAAATCCTCTGCGAATCTCCTCCTTATCATAATCGCTGATGGTATTGCCATCTTCTACACGTCCCGTACGGCTGGTAATCCCTGCCACATATGCAAATGCCTCTGCCAGTGTGGTCTTTCCGGAGCCGCCATGTCCTAACAGTACCACATTTCGAATTTGTTCCGTTCCATAAACCTTCATATAAATACCTCCATCTACTCGCCTTTCACAGTTCTGTATCATTTCCCCAACCATTCAGTTCTGTGTCATGTTTCATATGGGTACATTGTACTAAATTTTCTGAAAATATTCAAGCTTTTTGTTTACTTTTTCTTTGTTTTTCTGTGTTTTCTTCTTTCTTTTCAGAATTATGCTGTGTTTTCTCATAAAATGGTCCTCTATCTGCATAGGAAAGTAATTCTTTTCAAACATTACTTCAACGCTTTAATGTATTGATTTTACCGGATATATCATGTATAATACAAATAAATCACAAAGACTTTGCAACAGAAACGAGGAAAATAATGAATCGAATTGCCTTTATTGGTCTGGGATTGATCGGTGGTTCCATTGCCAAAAGTATCCGGCGTGTCCATCCAGAGGATTATCTATACGCCTATGATATTTCACCGGTAAATTTAGAAGCCGCAGTAGCAGACGGCACTGTCAACGAAGTTCTCTCCTGTCTGGATGACAGATTGAGAACCTGTCATTTTATTTTTCTGTGCATGCCGGTGAATTTCATGCCGGACTATTTGGATCAAATTGCCCCTTATTTAAGCAAAGATTGCATTTTGACAGATGTGGGCAGCACCAAAACTGCCATCCATCAGGAAATCTGCCTTCGTCATCTGGAAAGCAGCTTTATTGGCGGACATCCCATGACCGGATCTGAAAAAAGTGGCTATTCTGCTGCCACCGATCGACTTTTGGAAAATGCGTATTATGTATTGACCCCTACCAACCACACCACATCCGATGGACTTTCCCGTATGGTACATCTGGTATCAGACATTGGCGCATTGCCCCTGGAAATGGACTATGAAAAACATGATTATACCGTGGCCGGCATCAGCCATCTGCCTCATATCATTGCATCTGCTCTGGTAAAACTGGTGAAAGACTCTGACTCACCGGATCAGACCATGAAGACCGTGGCTGCCGGTGGATTTAAGGACATTACCCGAATTGCCTCCTCTTCTCCAGTGATGTGGGAACATATCTGTCTTGCCAACCGTACCAACCTTGCCACATTATTGCAGGAATATATCGGTTCCTTAGAAAAAATTCTAGGTGAGATCACTGTCGGCAATGGGCAGGCAATCTTTGACCTGTTTGCAGAATCGGGAGAATATCGGAATTCCATTTCTGAGAGAGGCTCCGGACCGTTGCAAAAAGAATATTCCCTTTACTGTGACATCATCGATCGCGCCGGTGCCATCGCCACCATTGCAACGGTACTGTCCGTTCACCAGATCAGTATCAAAAATATTGGCATCATTCACAACCGTGAATATGAAGAAGGGGTATTGAAGATTGAGTTTTATGAACAAACTGCCTGTATACAGGCAGCCGATGTATTGCAGGCAAACCATTATACGGTTTACCCACGCAAATAGTATCTATTTATTTACAAAAATGCCATCAAAAAATCCTGCGACACAGCATCAATGCCGGGTCACAGGATTTTCTGTTTCAAACCGTTATGATTATTCAGAAAGCATCTTAATGATATCATTCTTTGACTTTACGCCAACTGAAGTATTTACCACTTCCCCATTCTTTATCACAAGCAGTGTAGGAATGGCCATCACCTGAAACTTGGATGCCAGATCCATTTCCTCATCTACATTGACCTTTCCTACCTTCACATCGGTCAGTTCCTCAGACAATGCCTCTACGACCGGTGACAGCATCTTACAGGGACCGCACCATGTTGCCCAGAAATCCAGTAAGACCGGCTGATCAGATTCTACTACTTCTTTCTGAAAATTCTCTCCTGTTACTTTTAAAACTGCCATAATTCTCCTCCTTATTCTTCTTCCTCTTCCGGCATATTCCAGTTATGATATACTTCCTGTACGTCATCATCCTCATCCAGCATATCCAGAATCCGATTCATCATCTTAATATCCTGTTCACCAGTCAGATCAACCCATGTCTGTGGAATCATCGTTACCTCCGCACTCATCATGGGAATCCCTTCTGCTTCTAATGCTTCTCTTACTGCAGAAAAATCATCCGGATCTGTGGTGATCTCAAAGGAATCCTCTTCCTCTGCAAAATCTTCTGCACCGGCATCCAATGCAATCATCATCAGATCGTCTGCACTTTGTTCGCATTCTTCCTTGTCAATGATGATCTGTCCCTTTTTGTCAAACATGAAGGACACACATCCTGTGGTGCCTACATTGCCACCACCTTTGGTAAATGCATTTCGTACATTAGAAGCAGTACGATTACGGTTATCTGTTAATGTTTCTACGATAATAGCAGTGCCATTTGGACCGTAACCTTCATACGTGATGGATTCATAATTGGCTGCATTGCCATCTCCGGCAGCCTTCTTGATGCTTCTGTCAATGGTATCATTTGGCATATTGTTTGCCTTTGCCTTTGCAATCACATCTCTTAACTTGCTGTTGTTGGCCGGATCTGCACCGCCTTCTTTGACTGCGACTGCAATCTCACGACCAATTCTGGTGAAAATCTTTCCCTTCGCAGCATCATTCTTTTCTTTCTTGTGCTTAATATTGGCAAATTTGGAATGTCCTGACATTGAAATAACCTCCATACCTGTTCTGGCTTTTCTCTCAATTATGGGCTTCCTATGTAATCTGGAAACCGCATATGCAATTGGTGCATTTTTGCACAAACTGCCTTTATTATAACATTGGCATGAATGTTAAGCAAGTATTTCTTCTTTCTTTTTCCATGCACCTCTCCGTGTGCATCTGTGGGTTATGTATCCAGATTCAAACTGATCTGAAGTGCATGATCCACCTGACAGATAATGTCCTTTTCCAAATGACATACCTTTTCCCGAAGCCTCTTTTTGTCAATGGTTCGAAGTTGCTCCAGTAAAATCACAGAATCTTTTACAATGTCACATCGATTGCTGTCCAATTCCACATGAGTGGGCAGCTTTGCCTTATTCATCCGACTGGTGATTGCCGCTACAATTACAGTCGGACTGTGTCTGTTCCCAATGTCATTTTGTATGACCAATACCGGTCGGATCCCCCCCTGTTCTGACCCCACCACTGGTCGCAAATCTGCATAATAAATGTCACCCCGTCTGATAATCACTCTGTTCACTCTCCAATAAAAATCTCTGTCATGCTCTGCTTTTAGTATGCCCAAACTTTTCGCATGTATACCGGGATTTTCAGGTTCTTTTATCACTCCATATTACCAGACAGCGGTATGTTTTCTGTAATAGGAAATTCCTATTAGGTAACAGAAAAATTCTGTCACCCAAAAAGTGCGACCCGCAGGATGCGACCTCGCACGGAAGAGAAAAAGTTGCTTACGCAACCGCGCTCGGCGCGAGAATTCTGCATTCGCAGAATTCTTTTCTTACTACTCATACAATACAACAGGATCTGTAAAATAATCCTGTACGCCTACCCCCTGACCATTTCGATAAAAGACCCGTGGAATGCGCTTTCCCACATCACAGACA